>DASWDJ010000040.1:0-7790 GCA_036395295.1 Gaiellaceae bacterium
GGGGGCGGCATCCCGAACCGATCGCGCTCGCCTTGGACGACTAGCGTTGGCACCGTGACCGCCTCGAGCTCGGGTAGGCGGCTCTGCGGTGGCTTGGGGCCGCGGCGCGGCGGCTCGAGGGGGAACGCGAGGCAAAGCACCGCGACGGCGCCGGTCGCCTCCACGGTGCGACAGGCGACGCGGGCGCCCATCGAGCGACCGCCGACGATGAGCCCTTGGCCGGCCAGCTCGCCAGCGCGCAGGCGCTCGACGACCGCGACCCAGGCCGCATCCAGCTGCGGCGCGCGGCCCGGAGAGCGCCGGCCCGCGACGCGGTAGGGCTGCTCGATTAGCGCGACGCTGATCCCCTCCGAGTGGGCGGCCTCTGCCGCCGCCACGATATCCGGTGCCTCCACCCCCCCAGCGGCCCCGTGACCGAGGACGAGAGCCGCGCGTGGCTCTTCGGCGCTGTGTAGGTAGGCGCGCGCCGGACCGTGCGGGGTGTCGAGCTCGAGGACCGTCACACCTGATCCGCCACCGTCGAGTCGTCACGCACTATCCGCGTCTCTTTTCCGCGAACAGAGGAATGGCCGAAGGCGGCGCAGAGTCGCAGGGGCGTCGGTCCATCACGCGTCGCCGTACAAGATCCGGTGCCTATCGAGCAGCACCCTGGCCGTCGCCGTATCCGCCGCTTTCAGCGCAGAGATCTCCGGTTGGGTCAGCGGGATCGAGAACGCGCGCCTGTACTTCGCCTTCAGCCGACGGCGCCGTCGTGGCGGCGGCCCAGCGGCCAGTCGCTCGATCCGTAGCTGCTCGGCCGCATCGTGACGGGCCCGAATTTTCGCAGCGCGCGCGTAGCCGCCCTTCGAGCGCTCCTCCTGCGTCAGCTCATGCGAGAGTTCACTGCGGCGATTCACGAGGGCTTGTGCTGGATTGTGCTGGGTTCTGCTGGGCGTCGACGCGCTGGTCAGCGATGGCCATGCGCCGGTAGCACATTCACTGCCTTTCTTCTCGTAAGTCCGGCTCATCGAGTCCATTGTGGCAGCGCGAACGTGGTCAGCTGCTGATCGCTTCAGGCTCGTCAAACTCCCGGCCCGCGCACTCCGGACAATAGATCGCGACCTCGCAATGGCTCGAGGCGGATACGCTGCGTGAGGCGCGACGGACGAGGCTGTAGCCCGTGAGGCGGAAGCCAAGCCGGGGTGGGAAGCGAGCGGTCGCGCCCTTCACTTGTGCCCGAACCTGTGCCTATCTGACCCGAGCTAACCTGACTTGAGCCGATCTTAAGCGGCCTCGCGAGCCTCTCCTGAGCGGAGCTGCTTCGTCGCGCAGACCTCCAAAACCGGGGGTTGCAGGTTCGAGTCCTGCCGCCCCTGTGGCCTAGGACGGGCGCAATCCCGCTTGCAGACAGGGGTTGCGCTACACACCCATCTGGCCCGACCTTCCGCTGTGGTCCGCACGAATCAGCACAGGTCAGGCACGCTGCCCGACCTCATGCCCTCGATCAGCTTCTCGCCTGCCTCGCGCAGCGTGGTCTTGCTCGGCGCCCGTAGCTCGCCCCGGCTGACCTTCGATCCAGCCTCGCGCCGCCACTCCTTCGCCTCGGCCAGCGAGGCCATCGTCTTGAACCACCTGGGCTCGTAGGGCCAGGTGCCGCCGAGGTCAGTCAAGTCTGCTCATGTGGGTCGCCTTTCCGGCTTGGCGCTCCTCCGGCCCCTCGCGATGGCCGGCTTGCTCGAGGGCATCCCAGAGCGCGTGCATCGCAGGTGCCAGGTGAGAGAGCTCCTCGAGGTGCAGCTCGCTTAGCGCTTCCAGCTGCTGCGATCCCTTTCGCGTCAGCCGTAGGCGGACCATGCTGTGGTTGGCGGGGTCCTGCCTACGGACAACGAGCCCCGAGCTCTCGGCCCGGTCGACGAGGCCAACCGCGCTGTGGTGACGTAGCAGCAGATACGCGGCGACGTCGCCGATCGTCGGACCCTGAGGATCGGGGTGGCCCCTGATCGCCAGCAGTAGCTGGTGCTGGGCGGGTGTGAGGCCAGCCGCCTCGGCCTGCCGCTCGCTCCAGCGCAGGAACCGGCGCAGTCCGGTGCGCAACTGAAGCAGCGTTTGGTAGTCGGTGTCGTGAGCCATATCGTATTACGATATCGTTATCCGATATACAGAGCAATCGGATGGACGAAGGAGGACGTCGTGAGCGCGCAAACGGCACACGAAGCGGGTCGAGAAGGCCGGCCCGGCAGACGCATCAACCGCGTCGAGCAGCTGCCCGAGTTCCCAGGCAAGCTGCATGTGGGGCACTTTAGCGAGGGGATCGAGCAGCTGCCCGAGATCCCAGGCAAGCGGCACGTGGGGCGCTTTAGCGAGGGGATCGAGCAGCTGCCCAAGACCGCCGGCAAGCCGCACGCAGGTCGCTTTAGCCAGGGGGTCGAGCAGCTGCCCGAGACTGCCGACAAGCTTCGCCGGGGCAGCTTCGCCGACGGATATGAGGAGGTCCGGCAACGCCGGTCCCGCGGCTTGTCGCTTCATCATCGCGAAAGGTAACCAGGGTCAGCCACTCACGGTCTGACCAGGCGGCGAAGGCGGGTCGACGCGCCTCGAACAGGACTTTTCCCGCGGACTGCACGCGCAAGAGGCGTCTGCGCAGCCGTGGAAATGATCCGCTGACCGGCCAACGAAGAGGAGGCGACGAGAGCTTTGTGCCCGCGGAGCTACTTCTTCTTCGCCTTCTTCTCCTTCTCCTGACCCGGCGGGCCGGACCGCTTGTTCTGATTCCCTCTCTGCTGTCCCGGTGGGCCTGTGTGCACGTGGTTCTTGTCCCCCCTACCCCAACCCGGGCGCGTTCGCACAGGAGGCGGCGGCGGGGGGACGGGTTGTTGCGTGGGCGGCGGAGGAGCGGGCTGAACCGGCGGCGGCGCGGCCGGCGGCGGTGGTGGTGGCTTCGGCCGCGGCTTGATCCTGGGCTTTCGCACCGGCCGAGCGGACTGGTGGGCTGCGGGAGGCTTTGCGCGAGAGCGCGCGCTTGACGGCTGCGTTCGCGCAGGGGCCGGGCTAACTCTCGCGATCAGCGTCGCACTGTCCGCCTGACGAGGGCGAGCATGCCGGCGCCGGGGCGTTTTCGCCACGGCTCGATCTGGAATCCCCCCGCCGACCGGCCTGAGCAGGTCCAGAGGATGGAACGCGCTCTCCGGCAGCTGGAACCGAAGCGCAGGCGGCGCGATTGCAAAGAGCTGCTCCCGATCGCGAGGCTCGAGAGCTGCGCGCCAGAGGTACCCGGTCGCGGCCGCCGCAGCCACGAGCGATGCCAAACGAAGCGCTTGTCCGGAGACGGGCACCCAGGAAGTATGCGGTCCGCGTCCGACGAAGCTATCCGACGGGCAGCGAAACCCGGTTTTTCCCCTGCTCCTTCGCGCGGTAGAGCGCAGTGTCCGCCGATCGCAGCAACTCGTCCGCCGACTGCCCGGGAGCGAGCTGAGCCACGCCGAAGCTGGCGGTCACCTCGAGGGCCCTCCCCTCCAGCTGCACGGGTCGTTCGGCGAGCGCGTGACGCAGTCGCTCGGCGCCGGCCGCGGCGCCGAGCAGGTCCGTCTCCGGGAGGAGGATGGAGAACTCCTCGCCCCCCAGCCTGCCCGCGACGTCGACCTCCCGGAAGTGGGCGCGGATGAGCTCCGCAAAAGCGAGAAGCACGACGTCTCCGGCGGGGTGTCCGAAACGGTCGTTGACCCGCTTGAAGTCGTCTAGATCGGCGAGCACGACCGACAGCGCGCCGCCGAGCTTGGTTGCGCGCACGATCTCTGCCTCCAGCGCGGCGAGAAAGCGCCGGCGGTTGACGAGGCCCGTCAGCTCGTCGGTGATCGCCTGGCGCTGAACGATCTCGTGCAGGCGCGCATTCTCGAGCGCGATCGCCGCCTGGGAGGCCAGCCACTCGGCGAGCTTTCGGGTGTCGTTCGTGAAACCTCCCGCCGGGGCGTGCAGCACGAGTCTTGTCTCGCCCTCCTCGCCCCCTACGGCTAGATCGAAGGTGAGCGAATCCTCACCTGAATCTACGTCGCCGACCCACTCGAGCTCGCGGCCCTCGTGCATGAGCTGGCCACCCCGGGCCCCGGTCGCCTCCGTGATGACGTTGAGAATCACGGGCAGGAGGGCGCGCGGATTATGCGTGGCGGCAAGGGCGTCGCCGACGAGCTCGAGCGCTTCTCGCGCATCGGCTCGGCCGGTGGAACGAGAGCGTCTGCGCTCGCGGTGATGATCGCTCCGCGGCCGCAGCCGCTCATCGGGTTGCGCGGAGCGCAGGATCCAGAGCAGGATCGCCGACGTAGTGAGCGTCCCAATGACGGCGAGGACGAACAGGGTCCCACGCCCGTCGAACAATGCGAGGGTCAAAGGCCGCAGCACAAACCCTTCCTACAGGAAACATTGTGCACCCGCTACGCCCTTTTTGGTACTTAGCAGGTCTTTCTCGGGCCTCAACCGCTGCGCTTGGGACGGTGCCGCCGCGGCACTGATCGCAACCGATCCCCCGAACGGGTGATGGCCCAGGCGCGGCCGCAACGGACAATCGGTCGCACTCGTGAGCGTCCTCGCCGTATCGGACACTTTTTTGGCCGAGCCGGTCAGCCCCGAGCTCATTCTCGTGTCGCCGCCCGAGATTGCGCGCGTCGCCCGCGCCCAGCTCCGGGATCTCCCTCGGCCGCCGATCCAGGCACCGCCGCGAGCGGCGCGCGGCACTAATGGGCGCGCCCTCGAACTCCTGGCCGTCTATCTCTTCTGCCTCTTCATCACGCTCGGCCCACTCGTCTTCGCGCTGGTCACGATCCGCAGCGGCGCTCCGTCGTAGCGAAGACCTTGTGCGAGGAGACCCTTCAGCCTGGGAGCAGCTGAACGGTCACCTGGAGCACCAGACCGCGGCCGAGCATGAAATCCGTGGCCCGGGTGCCCGGCTTGCCGCTCCCGAGCCGACAGCGGCGGAAGCCCCCAAATGGCGCACATACGACCGAAGGGTAGGAGCGGCGGACGGCTGACTCGGTCGAGTCGACGCCGACACCGGAGACCGTCCGCTCAGTCGAGCGCGTCGTGGTGATCTCGACCGCGTGGCCGAGCCGAAAGCCGACCCAGACGCGCGGGTAGTAGAACCGCCCGCCTCCGGTTGCCACCGGTGAGCCGAGCCGCGCCCGGACCTGAGTCTTCGTCATCCCGAGCACGACCCGCGACATCCCGTACTGGGGGCGGATGGTGGCAGCGGCGGATTGAGCAGCGAGGAGTGAGATCCCCGCCGCAGCGAGGGCGAGGAGGCGACGCATATCGCCAGGTCAATCGGCTGATTCCGCTTCGTCCTCGACCCCCGACAGGGGAATTCCAAGCAGATGTGTCTCCACGTCGGGGTGGCTCGCCTGCCACGCCTTGAGGTAGAGATCGATCTCCAGGCGCGCCTGGTTCTCCCCGATCGCGTCGGGGACGGTCACGACGAGAGTGCCGTCGTCCTCGATCCGAACCGTGCAATCGACCTGCTCGAGGAACTCGACGAGCTCCTCGCGGACGTCTGCGTCTACCTGAATTTTCATCGTCCCCCGTACCGCTCACTGTGTTCGATTTCTGACGGTCTGTCGAACTTTCAGTAGGTGCAGGGAAAGACGGCCCCCGCGCCCGGTAGGCTCATTCCCGTGGGCGTCCTCAGCTCCCATGTGGAGCGCGAATCAGACGTTTTTGCAGAGCGCAGCGAACGCATGGCCGCACTCGTCGCCGAGCTTCGCGAACGCACCGCCCAGGTCGCCCGCGGCGGGGGTGACAAAGCGATCGAGCGCCACCGCTCCCGCGGAAAGCTGACTGCGCGAGAGCGGGTCGACCGACTGCTCGATCCTGGTAGTGCCTTCCTCGAACTGGGCGCGCTCGCGGCGTGGGACATGTACGAGGGGCAGGCGCCCTCCGCGGGGATCGTGACCGGGATCGGTGTGGTCGAGGGGCAGCAATGCGTGGTCGTCGCCAACGACGCCACCGTCAAGGGCGGAACGTACTTCCCACTCACCGTCAAGAAGCACCTCCGGGCGCAAGAGGTCGCGGAGCAGAACCACCTCCCCTGCATCTACCTCGTCGACTCCGGCGGGGCGTTCCTTCCGCTCCAGGACGAGGTCTTCCCCGACCGCGACCACTTTGGGCGGATCTTCTTCAACCAGGCGCGGATGTCAGCGAAGGGAATCCCGCAGATCGCCGCGGTCATGGGCTCCTGCACGGCCGGCGGGGCCTACGTGCCCGCGATGAGCGACGAGACGATCATCGTCAAGGGCACAGGCACGATCTTCATCGGCGGGCCGCCACTCGTGAAGGCCGCCACCGGGCAGGACGTGACCGCCGAAGAGCTCGGCGGCGCCGACGTCCATGCGCGCCGCTCTGGGGTCGCCGACCACTACGCGACGAGCGACGAGCACGCCCTGGCGCTCGTCCGCTCCATCGTCCGCAATCTCCATCGGCGCAAGCAGCCGCCGTGGGACGTCGCCGAGCCGGAGGAGCCGACCGTCGATCCGTCCGACCTCTACGGGCTCATCCCACAGGACTACCGTCAGAGCTTCGACGCGCGCGAGGTGATCGCGCGCATCATCGACGGCAGCCGTTTCCACGAGTTCAAGGAGCTCTACGGCGAGACGCTCGTCTGCGGCTTCGCCCGCATCGAGGGTTATCCGGTCGGGATCCTGGCGAACAACGGGGTGCTCTTCGCGGAATCGGCACAGAAGGGCGCGCACTTCATCGAGCTCGCCTGCGAGCGCAAGGTGCCGCTCGTCTTCCTTCAGAACATCACCGGGTTCATGGTCGGTGCCGAGTACGAGGCCGGTGGCATCGCCCGCGATGGGGCGAAGCTCGTGATGGCCGTCGCCTGCGCGGAGGTGCCGAAGTTCACGGTCGTGATCGGCGGCTCATTCGGAGCTGGCAACTACGGGATGGCCGGCCGTGCGTACGGGCCGCGCCAGCTCTGGATGTGGCCGAACTCGCGCATCTCCGTGATGGGCGGCGAGCAGGCGGCAACTGTGCTGACCATGGTCGGCGATGCGGACCCGGACGAGGTCCGCGCGAAATACGAGCATGAGGGCAATCCGTACTACTCGACGGCCCGGCTCTGGGACGACGGAATCATCGATCCGCTCGACACCCGTCGCGTGCTTGGGCTCGGCATCTCGGCCGCGCTGAACGCGCCGATCCCGGAGACGAGGTTCGGCATCTTCCGAATGTAGATGGGCTACAGCGTCGTGAGCGTCGGTGAGCTCGAGGCGGCCGGGCCCGGAGGCGCCGTCCGGTTCGAGCGGCGCGCACTCGGCGTCCAGGCCTTCGGCATCAACTGGATCGAGATCCCGCCCAACACCGAGGGCAGGGAGCACAACGAGCAGGAGTCGGAAAAGAGGAGGTCAACCTCGTCATCCGCGGCTCCGGCCTCTAACGCATCGACGGGGAGGAGGTTCCCGTCCAGGAGGGGACGTTCTTGCGCTTTGATCCACAGACGACGCGGGTGCCGATCGCGGGACCCGGCGGCCTGACGCTGGTCGCGGTCGGTGCGCAACCCGGATGCTACGAGCCTCGCGGGCCGTTCTAGTCGATCCCGACGGCGAGTCCGTCTCGGATCGTGACCCGGTACGCCAGGCATTAGGCTCGTAACATGCACACGATCGAGCTCACCGACAAAGAGCTCCGCATCCTCCACGCCGCGCTCCATGCGTACCTGAACGACTTCGGCCACGAGGAAGCGGATCTCCTCCGCGAGATCAAGGCCCTCATCGCGAAGCTGCCCCACGCCGGCTGAGCGTGCTGCTGCGGCTCGTCCTCTGGAACCT
>DASWDJ010000041.1:0-2164 GCA_036395295.1 Gaiellaceae bacterium
GAGGATGTCCGACTTTCTGTGTGTCAGGGCAGTCGGTCTCCGAAGTGGATTTTGAATGCGAGCAGTGCTGAGCTCCAGTTGTAGGTGTTCTTCCAGCTCTTTTGGGCGTTGATGATGGCGAGGTAGATGAGCTTGCGGGCGGCCTCCTCGGTCGGGAAGTGTCCTCGAGTTTTGATCGTCTTGCGGATCTGGCGGTGGAGCGCCTCGATCGTGTTGGTCGTGTAGACGACGCGACGTACGTCGGCGGGGAAGGCGAGGAAGGGGATGACGTGCTCCCACGTCTCGCGCCAGGTCTTCGCGATCATCGGGTAGCGCTCGCCCCAGTTGGAGTCGAAGGCCGCGAGCGCTTCCGCGGCCGCGTCGACGTCGGCGGCGGTGTAGATCGGCTTCAGGTCCTGGGCGACCTTGCGGCGGTGCTTGTCGGGAACGAAGCGGAGCGAGTGGCGGATCAGATGGACGATGCAGGTCTGCACCCAGGTCTGCGGGAAGACGGCCTCGATTGCCTCGCGGAAGCCCTTGAGCCCGTCGACGCAGCAGATCAGTACGTCCCGGACGCCGCGCTGCTTCAGCCCGGTCAGGGCGGAGAGCCAGAACTTCGCTCCCTCTGTCGCCTGGAACCAGAGGCCGAGCACGTCCCGCTCGCCCTCGAGGTTGACGCCGATCGCGACGTAGCAGGCGCGGTTGCGGACGGCGCCCCCGTCTCTGACCTTCACGATCAAGGCGTCGAGGAACAGGATCGGGTAGACGTCCTCGAGCGGCCGGGACTGCCACTGACGCACGTCGTCGAGGACGGCGTCGGTGACACGGGAGATCAGGTCGTGGCCGACCTCGACGCCGTACAGCTCGCGCAGGTGCGCCTGGATGTCGCGGACGCTCATCCCGCGCGCGTACATAGCGATGATCCGATCATCGAAGCCCTCGAAGCGCCGCTGGTGCTTGGGCACGATCTCGGGCGCGAACGAGCCGGCGCGGTCGCGCGGCTGCTCGATCCGCACCGACCCGTGCTCGGTGTGGACCGTCTTCTTGGTGAAGCCGTTGCGGGCGTTGCCGACGCCGCCCGGCGGCGCCTGCCCGCGCTCGTAGCCGAGGTGTTCGGTCAGCTCGGCATCCATCGCCCGCTCGACCAGCCGCTTCGTCAGCCGGGTGAGCAGCCCGTCCGGGCCGGTGATCTCCTCCGGCGTGCGGGCGCCGGCGAGCAGCTCCTCGATCAGCTCGTCCGGAAGCTCCGGCGGCGGCTCGAACGGATCGTCATCACAGCCGGCGTCGATCGCCGGCAGTCTCCTATCGGGGAACTCGTCAGGCAAGGCGGCCTTCCTTTCCGGCCGGCCCGGCGGCCGAGCTCTCGCTCGGCTCGGCCGGCGACCCGGCTCAAGTCAGGCCCTGCCTACACAGAGAATCGGACAGACCCGTCGCAGGCGAGCATCGACTCGGCATGTGCACGCAGGAACTCACGCCAGCAGAGCCGAGCCCGGGCGTCGGCCGGCGGCAGGCCGGCCTCCCGGAGGATCTTGGCCACCGTCGTCGCCGAGACGCGCACGCCCACACCTGCCAGCTCACCGACGATCCGTTGGTAGCCCCAACGTCGGTTCTCGCGGGCAAGGCGCAGCACCAGCTCATGGGTCTCTTCCGACACCGACGGCCGACCCGGTCGCCGTCCAGCGTACGTCCACCGTCTCCGTACAAGCTGGCGATGCCAGCCCAGCAGCGTGTCAGGACGGACGAAGAACGAGTGCTGGCTCTTGCCGTTCAGGAGTCGGCTGGCCGCGGCAAGGGAACACCCGGTCTCTCTCGTCCAGGCACGGACGGGAGACCTGGCGGCGAAGAACCGCAAGCTCGTGTCGAAGCACCACGATCTCGAGCTCCTTGAACTCGCGCGAGCGCAGCCGTAACGCCGCAACCGCAAGCGCACGCCGAACCAACAGGTACAGCAGCGACACGACCAAGAAGCAGCCTCCCTCCACCCGAGTACAGAAGAAGCCGACTCTACGGCCGTGAACCCAGCTCCGATGCGCCCGGACGCACCAGACGGATTTACGTACCCACGCGCTGAACGCCACTGCTCACCTACGCGGCGCGACCTCCTCGGCGGACTCATCCACGAATACGACGCCGCCTGAGTTTGCGAACCCTACGCCCGCGCCTTGAACAGGGTTTTGGCGTCCCA
>DASWDJ010000042.1:0-42020 GCA_036395295.1 Gaiellaceae bacterium
CGGCCGACGAACGCCGGCCGCAGACCGGGAACTCCGCGCGGGCGCATGAGGGAGAGGGCGCGGACGAGCCTCCGGCACTCCACGCCACCCGCCTTTCCTTTGGCTTCGACGTGCGTCGGCGCGTCGAACTCGAACGCGCCGGCGACCAGTGCCGCGGCCCGCCCGCCGACGAGAATCTCGCCCGGCTCGGCGGCTTGCTCGAGCCTCGCGGCCACGTTGACCGTGTCTCCGGTGACGAACGAGCTCTGCTTGCGAGCCCGGCCGACCACGACCTCCCCCGTGTTGATCCCAATCCGCAGCGACAGAGAGCCGCCGAAGAGCTCCTCCAGCCGACGCCGCATCGCGAGTCCCGCGTGCAGCGCCCGCTCGACGTGATCCTCCAGTGCCGCCGGAACGCCGAACGCGGCCATCACCGCGTCGCCGACGAACTTCTCGACGGTTCCGCCCGCGCGTGAGATCTCATCCGCCATCGCGTCGTAAAACCGATCCAGAATCGTCCGCGTTCGCTCGGGATCCTGGGAAGCGCCGAGCTCCGTCGAGCTGACGAGATCGGCGAAGAGCACCGTCGCAAGCTTGCGCTCCGCCCGCTCGGAATCGGGCGAACGACCCTCCGGCTGGGCGGGCGGCATCACCGCCGAAGCGGTCTGTATCGGACGACGGACACGTCCCAGTTGTACCCCGTTTCAAGGTTCTACGCAGCGATCGCACAGAACCGATCGGACAGTTCGAGTGCCGCCCGGGAATCGCCTGGTGTCGCCGACACGGCACGGGCGATTCTCAGCGGCGAGGCGAGTGACGCTCGGGCTCCAGCAGACTCTTGCCCGCGGTACGCGCGAATCTCGATGCGGAGTCGTTCGAGGGTCGACCCCCGTCGCTCCCGTCTTTCGGCTACGAGCCGCCGCTTGCGGAGATCCCGCGCGCGTAGGTCCAAGCCGCTGCCGCCCAGCCTCGAGGAACTCTTCAGCTCCGAGCCGCTCCGGGCGCGAGCGCCTAGCGCCGACACGCGTGCGGAAGACGCGGCGAAATGCAAGACCTGACTGTGAGAGTGCGAGCGGCTCCGTCTGGGGCCAGCGCCAGGCTGGCGCCGACCATGCTCGCTCGTGACTCGAGACCTGACTGACCCCGTTCCAGGGTGTCCTTCCCGGGATTTGTCCGAGCGAGTGAGGCCGGTGCCGGCCTGTCGCCCGCTCGCTGGCCTGATCAGAAGCCTGTCCGCCGTCTCCGGCGTGACCCATCACAGTCCTGCCGCGTGCGGTTTCCCGCCCCAGACCGGCCACCGATCCCGTTCCAACCGAAGGCTGGAGGTGGAGCATGCTTGCAGATCAGCTGGACTACGTCGTCGGGGTCGACACGCACCGCGATGCCCACACGATCGCCCTGATCGCTGCTCTGACCGGCGCCGTCGTGCTCGAGATCGAGGTCGGCGCCGATCAGCGCGGCTACGCACGGGCACTCACACTCGCGTTCGAGCACGCGGCTGGCAGCCGGCTGTGGGCGATCGAGGGCAGCGGCAGCTACGGGGCCGGCCTGGCGCGCTTCCTCGCCGAACAGGGCGAGCGCGTCGTCGAGGTCGAGCGGCCGCAGCGGACCGAGCGCACGAAGGGCAAGAGCGACCGGATCGACGCCCTGCGCGCGGCGCGCACGGCCCTGGGCCAGACGAAACTGGCGCTCCCACGTGCGGGCGGTGCGCGCCAGGCGCTGCGTGCACTCGTCACGACCCGCAAGGGAGCGGTCGCGACCCGCCGCGCCGCGCTCAACCAGCTGCGGGCGCTGATCGTGATCGCGCCCGAGTCGCTTCGCGCCGAGCTGCGCCAGCTGACCCGGGCGAAGCTAATCGCGCGCTGCGCCCGTCTACGCGCCGAGCGACACGCCTGCCCCGAGCTGCGCGGGACGACGCTCGCTCTGCGCGCCTGCGCACGCCGTGTGCAGGCGGCAACGGCGGAGGAGCGCGAGCTCAGGCGCGAGATCGTGCGCCTGGTCAACGAGCTGGCACCGCAGCTGCTGGCCGAGCCGGGCGTCGGTCCCATCTCGGCCGCCCAGCTGCTTGTCTCCTGGTCGCACGGCGGCCGCTTCGCCGGCGAGGCCGGCTTCGCCCGCCATGCCGGAGCGGCGCCGATTCCCGCCTCCTCCGGCCAGGTCGTGCGCTCCCTGCTCGACCGCGGGGGCGACCGTCAGCTGAACCGCGCCCTGCACACGATCCTCGTCGCACGGCACAAGCGGCACGCGCCGACGATCGCCTACATCGAGCGGCGGCGCAGCGAGGGCAAGAGCGTGCGCGAGGCGCTCCGCTGTCTCAAGCGCTTCCTGGCTCGCCACCTCTTCCGAGTGCTCGAGGCTGGTCCGTTGGCGACTTGACTCTCATAGAAGCATCACCCGAGCTCGCTACACCCGAGCTCGCTGAGTCACCGCGCGTCCCTGGCTACGGCTGCGGTTCCATGCCTATCGTTTCGCGGGCAGCGAGCGGGCGTACTCCGTCCCAAGTTCGACCCACTTCGCAAGCTGGCGTTTGGTGCGCACATCTTCCGGATCGACTCGTAGCCATCCCCGCATTTGGCGACCGCGCATCTCCATCAGGCGAGCGTTCGACGTCGCGAGGAGCGCGTCCGATTGCTCTGGGTCTACGCGGACCAGGACGCCACCTTGGCCGCTCGCTGCGACCGCCATGTTGCCGCCGATGAGAAAGGCGAGCCCGCCGAACATCTTCTTCTCCGTCAGATCGGATTCGCCGCCGACCAGTTCGCGTATGCGATCCGCGAGCTCCTCGTCATACGCCACGGGGCGATCGTACGGCAAGTCGGCATAGGGAACTTCGTCGCTAGTCGGATCGCCCGCTGAGGCGTGCGAGCAACCGGTGGAGCTCCTGCAGCTCGGGCTCGGAGAGGCGTCCGAAGAAGTGCACGGCATGGGCGTCGACGGCATCCTCCGCGCGTGCCTGCATCTTTCTGCCGGCGGCCGTGAGCGTGATCACGTACGCCCGCCGGTCGTCGCGGTTGCGCTCACGCTTCACGTAGCCGGCCCGCTCCAGATCGTCGATCAGGGCCACCATCGTCGTGCGGTCTATGCGCAGCCGCTCTCCGATCGCCTGCTGGGACCATGACCGTCGCTCGCCGCCGGGCTCGGCCTCATATCGGAGGAAGGTCATGACTCCGAAATGCTTGACGGTGAGCCCGAGCGGCTCAAGCGCGCGGTTGGCGACCTCTTGAGCGTTCTCGGCAGCCCAGGTGAGCGCGGCGCCGAGACGACGCTGTAGCGACGCGGGCAGAGGCGGTAGTTCGTGTTGCTGATGCTCCATTTGCCTGATCGTCAGTTTAGCTGATAGTCTTCATGACTGATAGGAAGTCTAACTGACGGAGGTGGACAACAATGGCACGGAAATGGTGGACGCTCATGACGGTCTCGATCGCGACCTTCATGCTGCTGCTCGACGTCACGATCGTGAACGTCGCGCTGCCGGCGATCGAGCGCGACCTCGGGGCGAGCCTGACCGACCTGGAGTGGGTCGTCGACTCCTACGTCCTCGCCCTCGCCGCGCTCACGCTGATGGCCGGCGCGCTTGCCGACCGGCTGGGCAGGAAGCTCGTTTTCACGGCCGGTCTTGCCGGCTTCACCGCAGCTTCGCTGCTCGCAGGCTTCGCCGGCGACGCGCTCACCCTCAACCTCGCCCGCGGCCTGCAGGGAATCGGCGGTGCGGCGATGTTCGGAACGGTGCTTGCCCTGATCGCGCAGGAGTTCGGTCCCCGCGAGCGCAAGACGGCGCTCGGGATCTGGGGGGCGACCGTAGGTGTCGGGGTCGCCGTGGGGCCGCTCGTTGGGGGAGTGCTCGTCGACTCCCTCGGCTGGGAGTCGATCTTCTTCGTCAACGTGCCGGTCGGCGCCCTGACGATCCTGCTTGCGCTCACGAAGCTGCGCGAGGCGCGCGATCCGAGCCCGGGACGGCTCGACTGGGGCGGGCTCGGCACCTTCTCCGGCGCGCTCTTGCTGCTCGTCCTCGGGCTCCTACGGGGCAACGGCGAGGGCTGGTTGAGCCCCGAGATCGTGGGCAGCCTCGCGGGCGGTGCTGCACTGCTCGCGGCCTTCACCGCGATCGAGCTCAGTCAGAGGAATCCGATGCTGGACCTCCGGCTCTTCCGCGTCCCGGCCTTCACTGGGGCCTCGCTGGCGTCCTTCGCGGTTGCTTCCTCGGTCTTCTCGATGCTCCTCTACATCGTCCTCTACCTCCAGAACGTCCTCGGCCTCTCCCCACTTCAGGCGGGAGTGCGGCTCCTTCCGATCACGGCCATGGCCTTCTTCTTCTCGCCACTGGCGGCGAGGCTCTCGCAGCGAGTTCCGCTTCGGGCACTGATCGGCGTCGGCCTCGCCCTCGCGGGAGTCGGCCTCCTCGTCGCGGGCGGCCTCGACGCCGATTCCGAGTGGACGGCCCTCCTCGCCGGGCTCCTTCTGATCGGCGCCGGCGTCGGCCTCGTCAACCCGAGCGTCGCCGAAGCGGCGATCGGCGTCGTGCCCACGGCCAGGGCGGCAACGGGAGCGGCAATCAACAACACCTTCCGCCAGGTCGGCGTCGCGGTCGGGATCGCCGCCCTGGGCGCCGTCTTCCAGGGGCGGATCGAGTCCAGACTCGGCGATCTGCTCGCGAACGGGCCGCCTGCATACCAGGGCCAGGCGGGTGAGCTCGCACCTGCGGTCTCCTCGGGAAACACCGAGGCTGCCGTCGCAGCGGCACCGCCGCAGGCGCAGGCGTTCCTCGCCCATGCAGCCCGGGAGGCGTTCCTCTCCGGGCTGAACGAGATCTTCCTGATCGCAGGAGTCACGGCCCTCATCGGCGCTGCCCTCTCGCTGCTCCTCATCAGAGCACGCGACCTCCAGCTCGACGCCCACGAGGAGAGCGCGAGCCGGCTCGAGGACACGGACGAGTCCGCCGAGCAACCCGCTCTCGCAGCCTAAGCACGTGGGGGAGCTCGCGGGGCTCCCCCACGAACCACGCCAGCCGGCCAGGTTCCGTCTTCCGAAAGGAGGACGGCGCCGCGGTAAGACGCCGTCTCGCGGGCGGATTTCAGAGGCAAACCGCGGCTCGAGGATTGGCCCAACCATACGGAGCGGAGGCAGCCCCGGGACTACGCCGCCTTGCTTCCGTTCCCTCGAGGTCGTACGCTCCCAAAGAACCGCGCCGTTTCCGGCGGCAGAAGCGTGCCCGCTCCCATCGTCGTCATCGACAGCTCTGAGATTCGCGAGGGAAAGCTCGAAGAGCTAAAGACTGCGCTCGAAGAGTTGGCCGCGTTCGTCGAGGCGAACGAGGCCGAACCAATCGCCTACAACATCTACTTCGACGAGGACTGCACCCGGATGACTGTCGTTCAGATCCATCCGAGCTCGGCCGCAATGGAGTTGCACATGAACGTGGCGGGTCCGATCTTCCGGAAGTTCGCAGAGTTGCTCGAGCTCTCGCGTGTTGATTTCTACGGTAGGCCGAGCGACGCCTTGCTGGAGCAGATGCGCCAGAAGGCGCAGTTGCTGGGGAACGCGCCAGTCGTCGTGAACGAGCTCCATGCCGGGTTCTCTCGGTTCGCAACTCGCACGGGGTCGATGACAAGACCCTGATCAGCTGGTTTGCCCCGAAGGGCCGGGCGGGGCTACACGCCTGACACTGAGCCGGATTTAGCCAGCGGAAGGAGCACCGATGACCGACGAGCACGATCTTGGAGCCGTCGCAAAAGCGATCATCGATGCCAACCTGTACATGGTGCTCGGAACCGCCGATCAGGCTGGCCGGCCCTGGGTTTCGCCGGTCTACTACGCGCCGGCGGACTACCGGGAGTTCTTCTGGGTGTCAAAGCCGGACGCCAGTCACTCTCGGAATCTCGAAGCGCGCGGCGAGGTGAGCATCGTCATCTTCGATTCATCTGTGCCCATCAATACCGGCCAGGGCGTCTATATGTCGGCTGCAGCGCAAGAGCTCACCGGCGACGAGCGCGCACGAGGGATCGACATCTACTCTCGCCGAGCGCTGGCACACGGTGGGCGCGAATGGACGCTGGAGGACGTACAAGCACCGGCGCATCTTCGCCTCTACCGAGCCATCGCCCGAGACCACTACATCCTCGACCCACACGACCGTCGCGTTCCGGTGACCGTGTAGTGGACGTCTATCCGGCCCTCGCCTATCGCGACGTCAGCGCGGCGCTCGATCTGTGGAGTTTTGGAACAGCAAGGCCGAAGCGGTAGCCGAGCCGGTTCCGGGCCGCTCACTCGGACGTCGAGTCTCGGGACTGCCGGCGATGGAAACCGGGATGTTGCTTCAACCGACACCTAGCCTCGGCGAGCGCGCCCCTTGCGGGTTGCCTGCCTTCCGCGATCGGGGTCTCTGAGAAGCTGCTCGCAGATCGTGTCGCCGAACCAGCGCTCCCACTGCTCCGGCGTCCAGCCTCGCTCGCCGATCAGCAACAGCCAGACGTCGGGGTGATTAAGCGTCCAGAGGATGTCAGTGGCACGTGCCACATCGAGGCCGGGGCGTAGAGCCTTCTTCTTCTGCAGCGACTCGACGATCGCGCCCTGGTTGGCGTAGAACTCGGTCTGGATACGGCTCCAGAGCGCCGCGATCTCCGCATCCACGGTCGCCGCGCTCCGGATCACGCCTAGCACCGCACCGACGCGCTCCTTGACGGCGCGCGAAGCTCGGGCAGCCAGCCGCAGCTGACGGCGCGGATCCGGCTCGTCCAGAACCTTTCGATACCAGGCACGTTCTGCGACCGGGGCCTCGCTCTCGTCGCCACGGAGCAGGAGGTTCCAGAGCGCGCGCAGCACGCCGCTCTTCGACTCGAAGGCGACGTACACCGTCTTGAGCGCGACATCGGCCTCGACGGCGATCGCCGCCATCGTCGTCGCGGCATACCCCCGCTCCTCAAACAGGCGTTGGGCACCCTCGAGCATCTGTCTGCGCGTCTCCGCGGCCTGCGCACGACGGCGCGGAGACTCGTAACGGCGCTTGCTCTTGACACGCGCTGCCATTTCAGTATTCTGACACTGATTTCATTACTCGTTAAGAGTAGCCAATTTCTAGAAAGAGGTTTGCAATGGAAGCCGAGAGCATCATCCAGGATCGCAGGCCGCAGTCCAACGGCCGGAATCCCGACGAGCTTCGCGCACGCCTGCGAGGGATGTGGGCTGCGGTTGCGCCCGGATGGGCAGAGCACGCGGCATATGCCGATGCTCGCGGAGCGGCCGTAGGAGAGGCGATGCTCGCGTTGGCCAAGCCGCAACCCGGCGACCGGGTGCTCGAGCTGGCGTGCGGGCCGGGCGGGCTCGGTCTGGCGGCGGCCGAGCGCGTCGCACCCGGTGGCGAGGTCGTCCTGTCCGACGTCGTTCCGGAGATGACGTCGATCGCCGCGGCGCGCGCCTCGGCACTCGGGCTCACGAACGTTGCCACCCGCGAGCTCGACCTCGAGCGGATCGATGAGCCGGACGCCTCGTACGACGTCGTTCTCTGCCGCGAAGGACTGATGTTCGTGCCCGACCCCGCCGGCGCCGCGCGCGAGATCAAACGAGTGTTGCGACCCGGCGGACGGTTCGCGGTCGCGGTGTGGGGCCCGCGGGAGCGCAACCCTTGGCTCGGAGTCGTCTTCGACGCGGTCAGCGAGCAAATCGGCAGACCCGTGCCGCCGCCCGGCGTTCCGGGACCCTTCTCGCTCGACGACTCAGACAAGCTTGCCGGCCTCTTCTCCGACACCGGACTGAGCGACGTCGTCGTCACCGACGTGCTCGTCCCTCTGCGCGCTCGCTCGTTCGACGAGTGGTGGGAAAGAACGTGTGCGCTCGCCGGCCCGCTGGCGAAGATGCTCGGGTCGCTGTCCCCCGAGGCCACGCAGGCGATTCGCGCCCGCGCCCGGGACGCGGTCCGCGCATACGAGACGCCGACCGGCGTGGAATTCCCGGGAGTCACGCTGCTCGCGTCTGGGCGGCACGCCTAACGCAGGCGGAAGCGCAGGATCCGTAGGCGAGCCGTCGAACCGGTCCGGTCATGCCGGCACCGCAGCGCAACGATCCCTACAAGTCCTTCAACTTTCGCGTGGAGATCGACGGCATCGCGCACGCAGCCTTCAGCGAGGTGACCGGCCTCGAGAGCGAGACAGCGGTGATCGAGTATCGAGCCGGCGGCGAGAACGTGGTGCGCAAGTTGCCCGGGCTGACGAAGTTCGGGAACATCGTGCTCCGCCGGGGCGTCACCCAGGATGCCGAGCTGTGGAACTGGCGGAAGAGTGTTGTGGAGGGAAACATCGATCGGCGCAACGGCTCGGTCGTCCTGCTCGACGACAAGCGGAACGAGGTCGTGCGCTGGAACTTCCACGACGGCTGGATCTGCAAGTGGGATGGCCCGGCATTCAACGCGAGGTCAAACGAGGTTGCGATCGAGACGATCGAAATCGCGCACGAAGGGCTCGAGCGAGCCTGAAATGGGCGAGGTTGCAGCCGACGACGGCGTCGTCGTCGACGTCGTCTTCGATGGTGGCGTGCTGTACCTCGAGCTCGCCAACCTTGCCGACCGACCGGCATTGAACGTTGCTTGCACGTTCGATCCGCCTCTCCTGGACGCCCAGGGGCGAGACGTCTCGAGGCTCCCCCTGTTCCGCCGCGTGGAGTTCCTGGGCCCCCGGCGGCGGATTGGCACCCTGCTCGATTCCAGTGCCGGTTATTTCGCGCGCGAGCAGTCGACGCGCGTGATGATTGCGGTCGAGTACGAGCGACCCGACGGCCCGCGGCGCGTGACACACGTGGCGCACGACCTCGAGATCTTCCGCGAGCTCGCGTATCTCGCTTGAGGTCTCATGAGCGGCGTGTGAGCACTGTGTGAGCGGCGCCTCGCATCATGAGGATGCGCAAAGGCCCCGCTACTCGTCGTCTGATCCGACTGGAGGGAAAAGGTGCCACAGTCCTTGGCAATGATGATTGCCCTGCTCGCCGAGATCGGCGAGAACACGCTGACCAAGGTCGGACGACACTTGCCTCGGTTCTGGCCCGTGGTAATGGGCTCCATCTGCGTACTTGCACTGACAGGCGGGGTCGCTTACGCCACAGCTCTCGACACCAAGCTGCCACCCCGCACGCTCCGCGGGCCGGAGAATCGCCTACGCCAATATCCCATCCTCTCGCTCGTGACCAGCGCCCAGCTCGCAGCCGCGAAACGCCTGCGGAGCGAAATGTGGCCGGCGAGCCGTGCCTGGCGGAGTCCGCGCGCTGCTGCCGCCGCAGGCTACGACCCCGATCGTCTCCGCCGACCTGGGAACACGGCGGGGCTCTTCCTCCACGCGGAGAATCGCAAGCTGAGCAACGACGATCAATATCTCGAGCCGCGGCATCCCGAGGTGCTCATCTTCGCGAACGCGCCGGGACGCCCCCTCGTGCTCATTGGCGTGATGTTCAGCGTGCCACGCGGCGTGCATGGCTCCACCCCTGGTGGGCCGATCACACGCTGGCACACTCACCGAGTCTGCGCACGGGGCGCGCAGCGCGGCCTGACGCCGAGCCCCGACGGTTCCTGCCCTCCTGGGACTCAGAGCCGGCAAGGAGCCGAGATGCTGCATTTCTGGTTCACGTCAGACCTTCGCAGCGCCTACGCGATCCACGGGCCCGTGCCCGAGTTGTGCGCCGCACGCCTCCTCTACCACGAGAGCTGCCACCACACAAGCCCCGGGCACTAGTTCCTCAGACCCGAGGCTCAGCATCACCCGCGGGTCCTCGTACCGCCGACGAAGACGAGCAAGCCGGCGAGGGCCGCGATGAGGGCCATACCGACGATCGTGTGCGAGAAGATGGGGAGCAGGCCGAGTTGCGGCACGTGCAGCTCCATCCTCCCGGCGATGTCACCCGGCTTCGGGTGCCAAGGATCGCGGTAACTGCGGTTGTCTCCCTGGGTCACGTAGCCGTCCTGCGAGGAGCCTCCGACGATCCGATGGATGATGAGCGCGCCGGCGCCCGCCTGGTTCTTCATGATGCGGTACGCGATCACGTCGCCGCGACGATACGTCCGCTGCCGACGCGCCACGACCAGGTCGCCGCTGTGGAGCTTCGGCTCCATGCTGTGGCCGGCGACGATCACATAGGTAGCGGGCCCGCCGAGGAAGGTGGGGCCAAGGAAGATCGCCCAAGCCGCGACGACTGCGACGAGCAAGGCCCAGCCGGCGAGGCGGACCGGTCGGCGGGCTCTGGTGGCCCGCAGGCGCTGACGGAGGATAATGGGATGGTTCGAGAAGGCTTCCACGGTCACGGGTAGTAGTTGACGACGAGCGAGGGCCGCTGGGCAGGTGGCCCGATCTCGCGCGACGGGAATTTCCCGTTCCGCACGGTCGATGAGTTCTCGACCGAATCGCTGAACTGCCAGCCGTTGTTCGTCAGGCCCCCAGAGACAAACGACTGGACGTCAGAGGTGACCGTCGCCTGGAGCGTCACGTTCGACGTTGTCCCGGTTACGACACTCGTCGAGCTCGTCGAGGCCGGCTGGTTCGACCACGTGATCACGTTTTCCGTCCACGCGGCTGTGACCCGGTTGATGTTCCAGGTGCGGCTCTGGTTCGGCGCCGCCGACAGGAACACGCTCAGCGTTGCGGTCTGGACGGCCGCGGCAGCTGGAATCGAGCATGAGGAGAGGTCGAACTTGACGAAGCTGCGCTTGTTGGTATTGACCAGCCCCAAAGTCTGGGACGACTCGACCTGGAGCGGCGTGACACCCCCGAAGTTCGAGCCCTGCTGAAGGGTCGCCTGGTCGACGTAGCTGTCGGCCGCGGGCGTCAGCGTACACGTGCTGAGCGGCACCGCGGCGACGACCGTGAAGGTCGTGAGGTTACTGGTCGTGATGCCGAGCGATGCGGCGACCCCGACGCCGCTGCCGGCCAGGAGCGAGACGGCGACGATCGCGAGCAGCCAGCGCCGCCCGGACCGGCCGCGGCTAGCTGACGTCCGGCGAGCCATCGTCCTTACGGCCCTGCGATCGAGACGTCGACGCCTGCGGGCGTCGCCCCGGGAGGATTGGGGGATACGGAAACGGTCGCCGAGGTGCCGCTCACTGCCACCGGGCCGCCGCTCGCCACGCTCGTTCGGGAGCTATCGACCACGGTCACGCTCAGGGTGCCCCCGTTGCACGAAGGGGCGATCCCGCCGACTCCGACCGAGGTCACGTTGCCTCCCGATGTCGTGTACGAGATTGTGAACCCGTTGGAGTCACAGGCGGAGACTGGAGTGGACCCGTTGCCGACCAGCGGCGAGTTCACGCCCCGGAGCGCGGACGCGGACGCGAGTGAGCAAAATCCCACCGCGGCCGCCGAGCAGAGAATGAGGAGACGCTTCACGCGATCCCTTTCTCGAGCTAGCCGGCCAAGGCGCCCTTTCGCAGAAGGGCGCCTTGGCCGAGACTCGGGTGCTACGCGATCAGAATGTTGATGCCCTCAGTCAGCTTCGCCGATGGGGGCGTGGACATCGTCACGGCGAACGAGGTCGCGCCGCTCGTCGGAATCGCGAGTGATCCGGAGCCGATCTGCGCTCCACTCGAGTCCGTCAGGCTGACGCTCATGGTTCTGCCGTCGCAGGTGTCGGAAACGCCGCCGACCGTGACGGACGTGATCTCGTACCGCTCGTCCGTCGCGTCCCAGGCCGTCACATACGCGGCCGTAACGCCGTCGGTGTCGCACGACGCGACGACGGCGCTGTCCGCGCCGACGGTGTCGCTTGTGATCCCGCCAAGGCTCGCGGCCATGGCATAGAGGCTGGCGAAGACCACGAGGGCCGCCAGCAGAGCGAGGAGTGTGCGCTTGCGCATTGTCTTTCCTTCCGTGTCCTTGCCACACAGGGCCGGTGGATTGCTCTCAGAGCTGATACGCAAATACTCGGCCGTGCAGGGAGCCCTCGTCTCCCCCTTATGGGGGTGTGATCGACCGTGCCGGGCTCTTGTTGGAGCTAGTTCGGCGAGATGTTCTGGTTGAACCGGAAGAAGTTGTCCGGGTCGTACTTTTGCTTCAAGGCTTGGAGCCGGTCGTACTTTTCCGGCCCGTACGACTGGCGAACCCGCTCGGCCCCCTCGTCACCCAAGAAGTTGATGTACACGCCTTCGTGCCACGGCTCCAGGGCTGACCAGAAGCCCCGCACCCACTCGCGCTCCGCGTCGAAGCCCTCGCTCGTCTCCGTGCAGGCACCGATGTTGTAGGTGAACCCCGCCGAACGGCCGTTGAACGCGGCCTCCCCGTCGTCCACACGCGCGACCGCTCCGCCCATCTGCCAGATCGGGAACGACGTCAACGGCGAGTTGATCTGCAGCGAGCGCTCAACTGTGATGTCGATGATCTCGTCGCTCAGCTCCGCGACGTCGCAGCTCTTGAAGTAGTACCAACGGCCCGGCGGGAAGCTTGGGTCGAAGATCGACTGGTGCGTCACATACGGCTTCGGCATGCAAACGTCCGCCGCCGGCGAGCCGAACTGCCGCAGCGGGCGGATGAACTTCTCCCCCTCCTCCAGGTCGCCGGCCCAGCAGCAGGTGACCATCACGACCGGCTTCCCGTGTAGCTCCTGCGGGACGAACGGCAGCGGCGGCGCTTTGCGGTGAGTGATGATCGTCATCAAGTCGTCCGGCGCCTCCGCAACCCAGGCGCGATAGAAACGCAAGACCTCCCCGGACTGCTCCATCGGCCAGAACACCGGGCCGGCCAGCACCTGCGTCCCCAGCGGCACGCAGCGGAACTCGAACTCCGTGACGATCCCGAAGTTACCGCCGCCGCCGCGCACGCCCCAGAAGAGATCTGCGTTCTCGTCCGCGCTCGCCTTGACGAACTCCCCGTCGGCGGTCACGAGATCCACCGAGACCAGTTGGTCGATCGACAGCCCGTGCTTCCGCTGGATCCAGCCGATCCCGCCTCCGAGCGTGAGCCCCGCCACTCCGGTGTGCGTGACGATGCCCGACGGCACCGCGAGCCCGAACGCCTGCGTCTCCCTATCGAGCTCGCCGAGCAAGACGCCCGCTTGCACACGCGCTGTGCGCTGATCGGGATCGACACGTACGCCCTTCATCGGCGAGAGGTCGATCATCAACGCGTCGTCTACGACCGACAGGCCCGGGAACGAATGTCCACCGCTCCGCACGGCCACCGGCAGGCCGCTCGCCCGCCCGAACTTCACCGCGGCGATCACGTCCGAGACGCCCGCGCAGCGAACGATCACGGCCGGGTGCTTGTCGAAAGAGGCGTTCCAGATCTTGCGCTGCAGATCGTAGTCCGGATCCCCGGGACGCACGACGTGCCCTCGGAATGCAGACTCGTCGATCTGGATCGGGTCGACGACCGTGGTCACCAGCCTAGTTTGGCAGTCCGAGCAGACGCGGCAAAGCCGATCAACTCCGGATCAGGAAAGACTGAGATGGATGAGAGAGACGGGGCCAACCCGCCTCTCTCACCATTTTGGAGCTCGACCCCAGCTAGCCTGCGGTAATGCGGCCGAAGAGGCCGTGCGTCTCGTCGTCCGGGCCCGCCGTGAAGAACAGCGTGTTCGTAGGCCCAGCGTTTGCGCCATTGCCAAACTCGAGCGCCCACAGCCCGTCGATGGCGATCGGATCGCCCGAGCCGTCTCGTAGCTGACCGCGGAACTCGAAGCGCCCGTTCGCCTGCGGCTCGAAAGCGTTGATCCTGCCGTCGCCGAAGTTGCCGACGAGGAGATCTCCGCTGAAGCGGCCGAAGTCACCCGGCGCGAGCGCGAGCCCCCACGGCGCGTTCAACAGGCCGTGCTGAGCTACGCGGGCGACCAGATTGCCGCCGGTGTCGAAGGCGTCGACGAAGCCGAGGCCCGGACCGGCGACCTCGTCCTCTGCGTCCTCGTCCTGCTTGGCGAAGGCGACGAAGATCCGCGAGCCGATCGCCTGGATCCCGAACGGCGCATAGCCGGCGGGGAGCCCAGGATCGGTGAACCGGTCGACGATGTTCCACGAACCGTCGAAGACGTCGACGAGGCCGTTGTGGAAGTCGGCGGCGTAGAGCATCCCGCCGGCGATCGCAAGGCCCTTGAAGTTCGCGTCCGGATCTCCACTCGCGGCCACGAGGGCGTTCGTCGGATCGACCGTCGGATTCCAACCGCGAAGCAGGCCGTCCTCGGCGTCGAAGATGAACCTGGCCGGCGCGGAGACCGTCCCGTTCGTCACTTCGAAACCCGACCCGCCGTTGAAGACGATGCCGGTCGGGCCACTGTCCACCCCGACGGTCACGGTGAGGGGTACCTTCTGGCCGGTATTGCCGTTGTAAAGCGTCGACACGCTGGTCTCGTTGTCCGCGACCCACCACGGACTGGTTGTAGAGGCTGTAAGCCCCCAGGCGTTGACCAGATCGGGGTCAAGGACGGGTGCGACACCGGGCTGGTCGGAGACGAGCGGCGTGACGGTATATGCGTTGTCCGCGGCAGCACCAAGCGGCATGGCTGCAATGAGCGCAGCAACGAGGACCGCAAGCGCCAAGCCGCAGCGACCGAGATTTGTTCGGATCACGATCATCCCCCTTCTCGCTGGCGAAGCTTTCCTCCCTCTAGCTACGGGAATAGCAGGCCGGCGGTTTTGCCTGACCGGCGATCCGTGCAGCCATGCCAAATGGGGGCTCGAAAGAGCGGGTTCTACGCTTCGGCGCGAGCTGCGCGGCCCACGAACGCAGCAAATCGAGCAACCACGAGCTGGACGCCCTTCAGCTGTTGAACGATGTCGGGCGTGGCAGGAGCACGGCGTCGGCCACGCACCTCGGCCGCGCGCTGCCATTTCAGCGCCTCGCGCTCGAGATCGGCTTGGTGTTCCCGACCCAACATGCGGTATGTCTCGTCCATGTCGCCTCCAGTTGCTGCTGACTCAGATGGGCGTGAGACTGCCGCGGCGCCCTTACGTGGACCTAACGCGCGACTAAGACGCCGCGCTCAGGCCGGCCTTTTTCTGCTCGTAGACAAGGCCTAAGATCACGATGGGACGACGAATGCAGCGCGCTGAGCCACGAGGCCCAAGGCTCGAGATCAGGCTTCTCGGGCCCGTCGAGGCGAGCGTGAGCGAGCGGCTCCTGCCTCTCGACCGTCCCCAGCAGCGGGCTCTGCTCGCGCTCTTGGCGCTCAACGCGAATCGCGTCGTCTCGACCGACCGGTTGATCGATGCCCTCTGGGGGGAGCGCCCGCCGCCGACTGCATCAGTTGCCCTCTACGGCCTCGTCTCGGGGATTCGAAAGCTCCTCGAACCGGATCACGCAGGCGCGGTGGTGACAAAGGCGCCCGGCTATCTGTTGAAGCTGCCTGCGGAACAGATCGACGTCGGTCGCTTCGAGTTGCTTGCGGCTGAGGGCCGCCGCGCGCTCGGCTCGGATGACGCCGAGACGGCTTCGGCACGGCTCACGGAAGCGCTCGAGCTCTGGCGCGGCCCGCCGCTCCAGGACTTGCAGTTTCTGCCGTTCGCGCAGAGGGAGGTCGGTCGCCTCGAGGAGTCGCGCCTCGGGGCGCTCGAGGCCCGGGTCGAGGCGGATCTGGCCGCCGGCCGGAACGGCCATCTCGTGCCCGAGCTCGAGTCGCTCGTCGCGGAACATCCGCTGCGAGAACGGCTGAGAGCACAGCTGATGCTCGCCCTCTACCGTGCCGGGCGCCAGGCGGACGCGCTCGCCGCCTACCGCGATGCACGAACAGTTCTCGCCGACGAGCTGGGCCTCGAGCCGTCGGCTGAGTTGCTCGCGCTCGAGCGCGCGATCCTGCGCCACGAACCTTCGCTCGCTGGGCGCATCCCGGTCCCCACCGATGCGGCCGCTGTAAAGACTCGGGATGGAACGGCTCCTCCGCTCGGGCGCGCACGCCGGACGAGGTGGATCGCAGTCGCGACAGTTCCGCTCGTGGCGATCGTCGCTGTGACCGTTCTCGCGATCACGAGGTCGGGCGCAGACAATGCGGTGCGCGTCGCTGCAAACGGAGTCGGCGTGATCGAGCACGGAAAGGTCGCCGCCGCCGGAAGCCTCGGGGCCTCACCGAGCGACATCGCAGCAGGCGGCGGGGCCCTTTGGATCACCAGCGCCGACGAGCACACCGTCTCGCGCGTCGAGCCGGATACCGGAGGTGTGCGTCAGACTATTCGAGTCGGAAACGGCTCGAGCGCCGTGGCCGCGGACGATCGCGGCGTCTGGGTTGCGAACTCGCTCGACGGCACGGTCTCGCGGATCGATCCCGGGACGAACACCGTGGTGCAGACGATCCGGGTCGGCGGAGGGCCGGTCGCCGTGGCGATTGGGTCGCGAACCGTGTGGGTCGCGAGCAGTGATGACCAGACGATTTCGCAGCTGGACTCTCGTACCGGAGCCATCACCGCGCGCATACCGATGGGCGCGGCACCACGCGCGCTCGCCGTGGGCGCAGGGAGCCTCTGGGTCGCCGACGAGACCCGCGGCGTCGTCTTCCGCGTCGATCCCAAAGAGAAGACCGTCGTCGACACGATCGGAGTTGGGAACGGCCCGGTTGACGTCGCTGTCGGAAGCGGCTCGGTGTGGGTCGCGAACAACCTGGACGGCACAGTGTCGCGTATCGACCCGGAACGCGGTGCCATCGCGGCGACGATCCCGGTCGGCGACGGGCCACGTGGGATCGCAGTCAGCCGAGAGGGCGTCTGGGTGAGCAACGAGTTCGATGGGACGCTGGCGCTGATCGATCCACACTCGAACGCCGTCAAGCGTGTTGTTCCCATCGGCGAGCGGCCAGAGGGGCTCGCCGCTCGCGGCGGGAGGCTGTTCCTGGCCGTCCGCTCGGCCGGCGGCGCTCATCGCGGCGGCACCTTACGGCTCGTTGCCGCGAAGGGGCCGTTTCAGCCAGGCTCCCTCGACACGGTCAACTTCAGCATCGCCCCCACGACGATCTTGACCAACGACGGCCTCGTCGGCTTTCGCCGCGTCGGCGGATCCGATGGCAGCCAGCTCGTGCCCGACCTCGCCCTTGCGCTCCCCTCGCCGACGGACGGCGGGCGCACCTACACGTTCCGCCTTCGCGCCGGCATCAGCTACTCGACCGGCCGTCCTGTCCAGCCGGCGGACTTCCGACGCGCGCTCGAGCGCGCCGTGATCATCGGCCACGGCCCCGGTATTTACGGGGCGATCGTGGGCGCGGACACGTGCGCTGCGAGGCCAAAGCGCTGCCATCTCTCGCGCGGCATCGCGACCGACGATCGGACGCGGACGGTGGCGTTCCACCTGCGCGGGCCCGACCCGGATTTCGTCTACAAGCTCGCGCTCCCGTACGCCTTCGCCGTACCGGCCGATACGCCCGCCAAGGATGTCGGTACGCATCCGCTTCCGGCGACCGGCCCGTACATGATCGCGATCTACAAGCAAGGCAAAGGGGGCGGCCTCACGCTCGTCCGTAATCCACGGTTTCGGGAGTGGTCGAAGGCCGCACAGCCTGACGGCTACCCCGACCGGATGATCCTTGCGTTGGGGGGATCGCCGAGCCGAGTGGTGCGGGCGGTCGAGCGCGGCAACCAGGACCTTGCCCTCGACGGTGTCCCGCCCGAGCTGGAGCACGAGGTCGAGACGCAATTCGCGAGTCAGATGCATGTGAATCCTCTGACGGGGACGACGTATCTCTTCATGAACACGAAGGTGCCGCCGTTCGACGACGTACGCGTGCGTCGGGCTCTGAACTACGCAGCCGACCGAGCGGCCGGCGTGCAAATTTCGTCGCGCGCCACCGGAGCACAGCCGACGTGTCAGATCCTGCCCCCTGCCTTCCCCGGCTACCGGCGCTACTGCCCCTACACCAAGGGGCCGAGCGCGAATGGGGCATGGCGGGCGCCCGACATCGAACGGGCCCGCCGGCTCGTCGTCGCCTCCGGCACCAGAGGCGCCGTCGTCACGGTCTGGGTGCCGGACAACCATCAGGGAGAGGCCCCGTTCGCGGCGGCGCTGTTACGCAGTCTCGGCTACCACGCGCGCATCAAGCGAGTCAGCAATGACGTCTACTACAACCCTGCAACGGGACCGCTCGATCCAGGGCGCCACGTCCAAGCGGGGCTCTTCTCCTGGTTCGCGGACTACCCCGCGGCGTCGAATTACTTCGGAACTTTCTTCTCGTGTCGTGCGCCCTCGAACTGGTCCGAGTTCTGCGACCGCGGCATCGAAGCCGAGTTCCGGCGTGCGCTCGGGCTCCAGACAACCGATCCCTACCTCGCCAACCGGCTCTGGGCGCGCATCGACCGCGAGATCGTCGATCAGGCCCCGGTCGTGCCGCTGTTCACCCTCAAGCAGATCGACATCGTTTCGCGCCGAGTCGGCAACTACCAGTTCCACCCGCAGTGGGGCGTCCTGCTCGGTCAACTGTGGGTCGGCTAACCCGTCGGATGCGCGCGATCCGTCTGCACGCGGCCGGCGGACCCAATGGTCTCGCCATCGAGCAGATCGACATCCCGCAGCTGCAGATGGGGGAAGCGCTCGTCCGGGTGCACGCCGCCGCGCTGACCCGAGACGAGCTCACCTGGCCCGTGGATCGCCTTCCCGCCATCCCCTCGTACGAGCTCTCGGGCGTCGTCGCCGACGTTGCGACCGGCGTGACGGACCTCGGCGTGGGCGAGAGCGTCTTCGCGCTTACCCCCTTCGACCGCGACGGCGCTGCCTGCGAATACGCCGTCGTCCCGGCAGGGCTGCTCGCGGCGAAACCGCACAGCCTCGGACATGTCGAGAGCGCGGCGATCCCGCTTGCCGCACTGAGCGCGTGGCAAGGACTGTTCGACCACGGCCGCCTCGAGGAAGGCGAGCGGGTGCTGATCCACGGTGCGGCAGGGGGCGTCGGGCACTTCGCCACGCAGCTCGCCCGTCGGCGCGGCGTCCACGTCATCGGTACCGTCTCCGCGGCCGGAGTCGAGAATGCGCGCCGCCTCGGGGCGCACGAGGTGCTCGACCACACGGCGACGCCCTTCGAAGAGGCCGTGGAGCCCGTCGACCTTGTCTTCGACACCGTCGGTGGAGACGTGCTCGATCGGTCGGCGACCGTCCTGCGCGCGGGCGGCAGGCTTGTCTCGGTCGCCGAGGATCCTCCGGCGGCCGTTTCCGAGCAGGTCGAGGCCACGTACTTCGTCGTCGAGCCGAGCCGCACGCAGCTCGTCGAGCTTGCGAGCCTGGTCGACCACGGGACGCTGCGGCCGGAGATCGACTCCGTCTTCGCACTCGCCGACGCTCCAGCGGCATTCGAGCGCAGCCTCGCGGCAGGCAAGCGTGGCAAGGTGGTGCTTCGGGTTGTCGACGACGAGTAGGCAAGAGCAGAAGGCTGCGGCGTTCCAGGCGCTCCACGCCGGCGAGCCGTTTGTGATCCCGAACCCGTGGGACGCCGGTTCTGCCCGCGTCCTGGCCGGGCTCGGCTTCAAGGCGCTCGCGACCACGAGCTCGGGTTTCGCATTCACGCTCGGGCGTCTCGACGGCGAGGTGACCCTGGACGAGGTCGCCGACCACGCTCGGATGCTCGATCGTGCGACCGATCTTCCAGTCTCCGTCGATCTCGAGCACGGCTACGGCCGGGATCCCGCGAGCGTCGTCCTGGCGGTGACGCGCGTCGCTGAGGCCGGCGCGGTCGGCGCCTCGATCGAGGACTATGATCCCGCCGGCGTCATCTACGACTTCCCGCACGCTGCCGAGCGGATCGCCGCGGCTGCCGAGGCGGCCCACCGACTCGCGTTTCCGTTCACGCTAACGGCGCGAGCCGAGAATCACATCCGCGGCCATCCCGACCTCAACGACACGATCACGCGGTTGCAGGCGTACGAAGCGGCAGGTGCCGACGTCCTCTACGCCCCCGGGCTGCAAACGCCGGCCGAGATCCGCGCAGTCTGCGAAGCCGTCGCGAAGCCGGTGAACGTGCTCGCCCGGCCGGGCCTGTCGATGGTCGAGATCGTGGACGCGGGCGCCCAGCGGATCAGCGTCGGGGGCAGCTTGACCTGGGTCGCGGTGAGCGCAATGGCCGCCGCGGCCACCGAGATCCGCGACCACGGCGACTTCTCCTTGCTCCAATCCAGCCCGCCGCTCCATGATTGGTTCACATGAGCTCGTCGTGCGACGGTCGAATTGCGAAGAGGAGGGATGCAATGTCAACCGAGGACAACAAGACGCTAGTGCGCCGCTTCTACGAGGAGGTGTGGAATCTCGGCAACACCGGTTTCGCGGCCGAGGTCTTCGCCGAGGACTACGTCCGCCACGACCTTCGCCCGACGGAGGCGCTGCCTGGGCCGGCGGGACAGAAGAAGATCGCCGACGACTTTCGCGCCGCGTTCCCCGACCTCGAGGTCGCTGTCGATCTGATCGTCGGTGAGGAGGATTTCGTCGTTGGCCGCTGGACGGCGTCCGGGACCCAACTCGGCCCGTGGGGCGCACTCGAGCCGACCGGACGCCGAGCGACCTTCTCTGCCGTCAACATCTTCCGCTTCGAGGACGGCAAAGTCGCCGAGATCTGGAATCACCGCGATGACCTTGGCCTAGCGGAGCAGATCGGAGCCCCGGTCCACGCGGGCGCGGCGTCGGAGACCGCGTAAGCCGCATCACCCACGCCGCTCGCTTTGGCGCCCCCAGGAGACGAGGGATCGTGCCTAAGCCTGCCGCACGGCTTCGGCGAGCCAGTCCCGTTGCGAGTCTCCGGGGCTGATGCGAACGAAGTATTCGCGCCCCAGGAACTCTTCGGCCAGGTCTTCCGGGAGCGTACTCAGCAGGTGGCTCGGGCCGATCTGGCTGGCGTAGGCGCGGAGCGCCGCCAACTTCGCGGGGAGGAACGGGCGCACGTCGAGCGACCGCGTGATGGAGTCGGACGGCGCGCCGAAGGCGTCGGGCTCGAGGCCCCAGAGGTCGGCCGTGAGCCCGCGGGCGCGCATGAGCGAGACGAGTCGACCCGCATGCCCTTCGGGCCAGGTGGCTCCGTACAGCGACGGCCCGGCGTCCGCGCCGCCGAGGAGGTCGAGGGCCGCATTGAGAAAGCGCGAGACCGCGAGGTGGTCGGGGTGCCAGTAGAGGCCCTCGTCGGAGAAACTGATCACCACCTCCGGCCGCTCACGTTCCAACAGCAGAACAAGCGCCTGCGCGGCCTCCGCCTCGTCTGCGTCGGGGAGCTCGCCGTCGGGATAGTCGAGGCACTCCGCAGAGGAAACGCCAAGCGCGCGCGACGCCGCAAGCAGTTCCGCCTCGCGCACCTCGCCTAACGCCGACCGACCGGCGAGCCCCGGTAGCTCGGCCGGTCCTCGCTCGCCTCGAGTCATCGACACGATCGCCACTCGATGCCCGGCGGCCGCACAGGCCGCGAGGACCCCGCCGGCGAGGAGGGACTCGTCGTCTGGGTGGGCAAAGACCGCCAGTACGCCCCCGTCCATCAGCCCACGTGCCCGGGTGGTCGCGCGAGCCGCCGATAGAGGCGTTCATAGGCGTCGACCATGTTCCGGTAGTGGAACCGCTCGACGGCTGCCTGCCACACCCGTTCCCGATCGAGCTGGACGGCGCTCTGGACCGCCTCGGCAAGCTTCTCGCCCGGCGCGACCCAATGGCCGCCAACCCCCTGCTCGACGAGCTCCGGCACCGCGCCGACGCCGAACGCGGCGACCGGCGTGCCGCACGCCATCGCCTCGACCATCACGAGGCCGAATGGCTCCGGATACGTGATTGGGTAGAGGAGCGCAGCCGCTCCGGCCAGCAGCTCGTTACGGCCTGCGACGTCGATCGTTCCCTCGTAGCGGACGAGCCGGCCATCGATCGCCGGCCGCACGTCGCGCTCGAACCATTCCGTGCTGGGCCCCGCCATGATCAACGGGATCTCGAGCTTGCGGGCGACCCGGACTGCCTCGGCCGCGCCCTTCGAGGGAATCATGCGCCCGAGGAAAGCGAGGTACTCGCCGCGTTTGGCAGTAAACGGAAAGGCGTCGACGTCGATTCCGTTGTGGATCACCGGAACGTGATCGAGGCCCTCGAGCTCACCGCGTTGGAAGTTCGAGATCGCAACCAGATGCGCGTCGGGGTAGCGCCTGAACCCCTCCAGCACCTCCGGGCCAAGCTGGACGTGGTACGTGTGGACGACGGGGGTCGAGACGAAGCGGGTGAACGGCAGCGCGAAGTGGTAGCTGTGGCTGTGTATCACGTCGAACTCGCCTGCCTGCTCGAAGGCCCAGGCCGCGTTCAGCGTCTCCGGCACCCGCCAGTCCCAGATCTCCTCACGCTCGCGGTAGCCCTGCGCGTAACACGACCGCAGGTCGGCCGACGTCACCGAGCCACCGACTGCGAACAAGGTGACGTCATGACCGCGCCGCACCAGCTCCTCGGTGAGCAGCGAGACGAGCTGCTCGATCGAGTCGCCCTCCCCCGGGCTGATGGGCATCGCAACTGGCGCGAGCTCGGCGATCCTCAGCTTTGCCATTGGCGCTCGCGGCGCGAATCTGACAGCCGGGGAACGGAGTTAACATCATGCGCCTCGTCCGACCCAAGGAGGTTTCTCAAATGACGAAGCAGCTGCTCACAGTCGTCGTCGTAGCCGTGGTCCTGAGCACGGTGATCGGATTCACGATCGGCTGGTTCACCAGCCCTGAGAACGCAAACGCAGCGACCGGACAAGCGGAGGTGATCAGGCAGCTCAAGCGGCTCAACGTCCAGATGAATGCCCTGAACTCGAAGACCGGAGACACGCAGCAGTCGGAAGGAAGCGTTCGGGGGCTGCTGACGATCATCTGCGACTACACGGCTCCGATCAACTGCAAGCCACGCTGAGCTAGCAGGACCCGAGCTCACGCCATCCCCGCTGTCTGGAGGAGCGAGCGCAGGACGGTCTGACCTGCAAAGTGTTCCTCTGCGACCTCCCGCGCACGGCGGCAATGGAGCTCGTACCGGGCTGCGATGCGCTCGATGCCCTCGAGGATGCCCTCGGCGTCCTCGAACGAGAGCAGGCCTTCGCCCACCGGTAGGAGGTCGCTGAAGCCTGTCTCCCGGACGAGCGCGGGCCGCCCGCTCGCCAGGTAGCACTGCGTGCGGTCGCTGAACCAGCCACTGCGCGTGTCGACGTACATCGCCTTCGCGAAGCCGAGCTCTGCCTTCGAGGCTTGGATGAAGCGCCGATAGGCCTCTGCGTCGATCGTGGCCTCGAGCGCGTCGGTCAGCTCCCAACCGTGCTCGGCGAGTAACTCGGTTGGAGGCTTGCCGGCGATCGCGAGTCGGATTCGCTCGCTCATCTGCTCCGGCAGCGCGATCAGGCGAAGCAGCTCGTCACCCTTGCCCTTTCCGATCCCCGGGAAGCTGTCCGTGGTCCAGCTCAGGATCGTCGTGAAGGGCGCCTCCCGAGGCGCGGGCGTCACGGGCCAGAAGTCGAGCTCCACCGGCTGGATCGTCGGCTGCCAGCGGAAGGGCGTCTCGGCCAGCGTGCAGCGGGGATCATCGACGCGAAGTGCGAAGGTGAACAGAGCGTCGTGCGCTGCGAAGAAGTCGCGGTACCAGCCCTCGCCCGCTTCGGCGATGGCCTGCTGGGTGAAACCCGGATCGGTGTCGATGAAGATCTTCGAGAGCCGTTCGTACTCGGGCCTGACCATCCAACAGCCGCCCGAGAGGTTGACCATCAGGTCAGCACCTCGGCAAGCTTCGACGACCTGCGCTCGGGTCTGGCCGTGGTAGCCACCCTCGTAGTCGATGTAGGCCCAGGAGTTCTCGAGCCCGACGAGGGCGAGCTGACGGCGGATGTAGTCGAGTGCGTAGGCGGGATCGGTTGCGATCGCGTTTTGGATCGGGTCGAAATTGCACTCGCCGGTGTCCTCCAGATAGAAGACGTCGTAGCCGAGGCGCTGGAAGCCGGCGATGTACTGAAGCGCGCACCAGGTCACACCCCCGACGGGATAGCGGCCGATGATGCCGGCGAGGACAAGTCGCTTACGAGCCAACGCCGCTCCAGCCGGGCTCGAGCGCTGTCGTGAGGTCGGTGTCGGGGCCCATGGCCAAGCGCTCGAGACGATACGGGTCTTGCGGCGGGAGCGAGAATGTGCCGCCTGTGTAGAGACACGCCCCGCGATAGCCGGTCCGGGCGAGTGCCTCGCGCACGTCCGGCGAGGCGCCCGCGTCGTCCCCATACGGGTAGGCAAAGAGCTCCACGGTCTGCGCGAGCTCGGCCTCGAGCACAGCCTTCGAGCGCTCGAGCTCGAGTGCCCGCTCGGCGGGCGCGAGTTCGGAGAACGCGCGATGCGAGACACCGTGCGACTGCACCGCAACGCCGCGGCGCACCAGCTCGCGGAGGTCGTCCCAATCGCACATCGCCTCCTCGGGCTCGCTCTCGAGATCGAAGCGGTTCGTGCGGCCCACGAAATCCGTCGGTACGAAGACCACCGCCGGGTAGTCGAAGCGCTCGAGCCACGGCAGAGCGACCTCGCGCACCGAGCGGTAGCCGTCGTCGAAAGTGATGAGCGCCACGCGCTCGGGCAAGCGTTCCGGCTCGGCGAGCCCGCTGAGAAACGCGCCGAAGTCAACCGGCTGCCAACCGCCGTCACGGAGTGCCACGAGGTGCTCGGCGAAAGTCGCCTCGGGAACGTAGAACCACGTTTCCCAGCCCTCGGGAGCCGGCGGCCCGATCTTGTGGTAGCCGAGGATCGCGACCCGGCTCACGCCAGCGCCAGCTCGAGCACCCGCCGGACGACCTTCTCGCCGTCGAAGTGCTCCTCGGCGAGCCCGCGCGCGAGGCGGGATTGGTGTTCGTAGTCAGCCTCCACGGTCTCGATGGCCGCCGCCGCTCCCTCGAGGTCCCGAAAGCGCAGCAATCCCTCGGCCTCCGGCAGGAAACGGCTCGGCCCGGTGTGCTCCACTACAGCGGGCTTGGCGCTCGCGAGGTAGCAGATCGTGCGGTCGCTGATCCAGGCGTTGGCGAGCAGACGGCAGGACGGTTTCGCGCAGCTGAACTCGGCCCGAGAGCCCTGGATGTAGGCGCGGTAGTCGTCCGGAGTCGGGCACGCCTCCCAGGCGTCCCGGACGGTCCAGCCGCCCCGCTCCAGCACCGGGACATCCGTCTCAGCCGTGTAATCGTCCAGCGTGACCGCCAGCTCGAGCGGCTGGTTGGTCCGCGCCGGCAGCTCCAGATATGCGAGGAAGGCGCTCCGTTTGTCGTTGTATATGACCTCTCCGTCGAGCAGCTCGGTCCCCTCGCCCCACCAGTTCGTGATCGTCGTGTACGGGCCCGCGGCGGCTTCGGTGGCCGGCCATGAGGATAGGAACACCGGCGACGGCGTGTGGTGCCAGCGGACGCCGCCGTCGGGGAAGCGGGCCTCGCTTGTGCCCACGGTCTCCCCGATCGTGAAGTAGAGATCGTGGGCGGATACCCGAAGCTCGTTCCGGCCCATCCAGAGCTGGAGGAGCCCAGGGTCGAGGTCTACGAGCGCAGTGCGCCGGAACATGGCCAGCGCCCGCGCCGGACTGTCGTACGCGAAGTCGAGCAGCAGATCCGCCTCAGCAGCGGCGTGGTCGAGATCGGGCCGGCCCCCTAAGAGCCGGGCGTCGACCTTGTGGTCGCTGAAGCTGGTCAGCGCGAGCGCCCCGCCGAGCCCGTGGGCCCCAAGCCTCGCATCCAGGGTGGCGATGTCGCGCTCGACGTCCGCCCTCGGTCTGGTTGCCAGGAGCTCGCCGATGTCCTCGAGCCAGATGACGCGGCAGTCGAGCGCTTGCAGCGACAGCGCCCAGTTGAGATACACCCAGAGATGGCCGCCGCCCTGGGGATAGGCGAGCGTGTTGAGTGGAATCATGCAGACGGTCGTCTTCATCGGCGCGATGCTCTTCGGCAGGCTGCCGATCGCAGCTCAGCCGGCTGAAGCGACAGCTGCGCGCGGCTCATCCAGGTCGGCTGACTCCGCGTCCAGCCCCATGCCGTTCGCGTGCACGATCCGCCCGGCTTCGATCTCGACTCGGGCATCGCAGATCTCGAGCGTGCTCAAGCGGTGGGCGATCAGCAACGAGGTGCGACCTTCCATCAAGCGCTCGATCGCCTCCATGATGGCGGCCTCTGTCTGTGTGTCGACAGAGCTCGTCGGCTCGTCGAGGAGCAGGATCGGGGCATCTTTGAGGAAGGCGCGCGCGAGTGCGATGCGCTGGCGCTCGCCGCCGGAGAGACGCATGCCGCGCTCGCCGACCACCGTCTCGTAGCCGTCCGGCAGCTCACAGACGAACTCGTGTGCGTTGGCCGCCTCGGCGGCGGCAATGACGTCGCGCCAGCGGGCTCCCGGCCGGGCGTACGCGATGTTCTCGGCGATGCTGGTGGAGAAGAGCACGGGCTCCTGTAGCACGATCCCGAATTGGTTGCGCAGGTCGGCCAGCTTGTAGTCACGCAGATCGACGCCGTCGAGCAGGATCGCTCCCGCAGTCGGGTCGTAGAAGCGCGTGATCAGGCTCATCAGAGTCGTCTTGCCGGCGCCGGTCCTGCCGGCGATGCCCAGGCGGGTTCCGGGCGCGACGGCGAACGACACGTCGTGCAGGACCCTGCCGTCCCCGTTGTAAGCAAAGGAGACGTCACGGAACTCGAGCGCGCCTCGCGCCCGCACGATCCGCCGGGCATGCGGCCTCTCCTCGACGTCGGGTGTCTCGTCGAGCAGGTCGAAGGCGCGCTCGGCGCTTGCGAGTGACGACTGGAGGTCGCCCACCTTCTGGCTGATTGTCTCGAGGGGGCCGTAGAGCTGCGAGAGATAGGCCAAGATCATCAGCAACTCGCCTTTCAAGAGCACACCCGACTGCACGTGCCGGACGCCCACGAAGAGGACGGCGGCGGTGCCGATCGCGGTTGCGACATTGACCGCGAGCCCGAACGCCGACTCTGTAAGGGACAGCCGTACGCGCGCCTTCACCGTCTTGCCCGACCGGTCGACGTAGCGCGCGTGCTCGTCCCCTTCCTTGCCGAACGCCTTGACGACCCGCACAGACGTGAGCACGTCCTGAAGGACGCCGAGCGCTGAGCTCTCGAGTTCCTTGAGGTCGTGGTAGCGACGCCGAACGCGCCGCGTGTAGACGCGGGAGAGCACGAACAGCGCCGGGACGACGGCGAGCGCGATCAAGGCCAGCTGCGGGTCGATACTGGCCGTGACGACGATCGCGGAGGCGAGCATGGCGAACGCGGCCACGAACGGGATCACGCTCTCGACGATGTGCTGCATGGCCTCGGCGTCGTACTGGATGCGATAGATCGAGTCATGGCTCCCGCGGGTGTCGTGGAACGAGAGCGAGAGGCGCTGGACGTGGCGGAAGAGGCTTCCCCGGAAGTCGAGCGTGAGCCGCTCGCCGGTCCGCGTTTGCAGCACGTAGCTGGCGAGGGATTGCAGCTCGCTCAGGAGCACGACGAGCACTTGAAGGACTGCGACAACAACGAGCAGGGTGATGGTCGAGCTCACGACCGAAGCCGGCAGGAACGCGTCGACGAACCCGGGCAGGGGGTGGGCATCGATGACGGTGTCGATGGCGATCTTGAGCGGGACCGGGGTCAGGAGCAGGATCGGCGTCGCCAGCAGGTCGACGAGGAGCAGCAAGGCGATCTGGGGCCAGAACGGGTTGATCTGACGCAAGATCCTGCGGGACATGCGGGGGTGGTTCCCGGTCGCTTCGCTCATGACTCCTCGAACGGGGGCCCGATCGCCTCGAGAGCCGCTGCCATGCCGGTCGCGCACTCCTGAAGCTCGCGCACCGCCACCAAGACCGCAGACGCGCCCAGGAGCACGGCGGCTGCCCAGGCGCCGCTTGCTGCCGCGGCGCCGAAGAGGGCCCCGACGAACAGGGTGGAGAGCGCGCCCGCCCTCGACAACCTCGGCCAGAGGCGAAAACGCGCGAGCTGCCGACCGCCGCCATGCTCCTCGACGGCAGCCAGGAGCCGCGCCGAGCCGAGCGGGCCGCCGCGGACCTCGAGGTCCCAGCGGTCGTACTCGCCGCCGCGCAGGACCGCAGCGCCGCCCTCTCTGACCGCGGTCTCGATGGTGCTCAGGCGCTGCTCGACCGTGCTCCAGCGTTCGCTCCAGAGCGCGCGTTTCCGCGGCAGTGGCGCCGAGAAGAGCCGCGTTCCCCGCCGGCGCCAGGGGGTAAGGCCTGACCGAAGGCGCCCGAGAAGCCGCGCGAGAGGCTGCAGGAGGTAGAGCGCTGCTGTGAGAGCGCGCAAGCCGGCCCCCCTGGTCCGCGAGCCGCCCGAGCCGACCGCGTGCGGCTTGAGCGCACTCAGCAGTGCCTGCAAGAGCGTTCCGCCCACCGCCAGCCCGAGCAACGGCAGCGCCACGAGCAGCGGCCTCCACAACGCGCCGGCCGCGGACAGAAGCCCGAGCCCAGCGATGACGAGGTACCACTCAGGCAGGAGCGGCATGAACTCCGAGGTGCGGCCCTCGGGGTGGTAGATCGACTGGAAGGGTCCGCTGCCCCAAGTGCCGTAGTAGATGCGCCAGCGCCGACGCGCCGACTTCCGTGCGAAGCCGTCCCCGTAGAGGCGACCCCGCCAGGTGACGTGCCCGCCGGTCGTGTACTTCTCCGGCCACTTGCGCTCCAGCTCTGCCTCGGCGGCGCCGTAGCCTCGCTGCTGGCGCCAGTAAGCGCGCACCGAGTTCCGGCGGTGGTGCCAGACGACCGCGGCCGGGCTGAACCCGAGCGTCAGCCCGCGTTCGCGTAGTCGCCAGCAGATGTCCACGTCGTCACCGGCGGCGTGGAATCGGGGGTCGAAGCCGCCGACCTGCTCGAGCACCTGGGTACGAAAGGCCATGTTGCAGCCGGGGATGTGCTCGGCCTCTTGGTCGGAGACCAGTACGTGCGTCGGCCCGCCCGGCGCGTTGGCGACGCAGCGCGCGATCAACCCGTCCTCCGGGAAGGCGAGATTCGGCCCGCCGATCCCGGCGTGGGAGGAGGTCATGAAGGCGTACGACAGGTACTTCAGCCAGTCAGAGTCCGGCTTCGTGTCGTCGTCGACGTAGGCGATGATCTCGCCCGAGGCGGCCGCGAGCCCCGTGTTGCGCGCGGCGGAGAGCCCCCGATTCTTCGTCCTGATCAGGCGGCAGTCGTACTCCGAAGCGATGGCCGCCGAAGAGTCCGTCGAGCCGTCGTCGACGACGATCACGTCATAGGCGGGATAGTCGAGCTCATCGAGGCCCTCGAGGCACTCGCGCAGCGTCGCCGCGCCGTTGTGCGTGCAGACGACGACCGATACCCGCGGCCACGACAACCCCGGCGGAAACGGCGTCCTGGCGAAGGCCTCGCGCACCGTGGCGAGCGCCGGCTTCGGGCGGCGCTCGCGGTCGGTCAGGCCGAAGTCCCAGTCCTCGATGTCGTGGCCGCCGCGATGCCATTCGTCGGTCCAGGAGAAGACGAACGCACCTGCACAGCCCGCCAGGAACGACGTCGAGATCTGCCAGCTGAGGGCGACCGCCTGTTCGTCCTCGCCGTGTCGGCGGCTGTCGAGCCCGATCTCGGCCATCACGAGCGGGCGGTCCTCGGCCACGTTCTGCAGACGAGCGAGATAGGCCTCCAGCCGCTCGCGTTGCTCGAGAAAGACGTTGAAGCACACGACGTCGAGGAAGGGCAATTGCAGGTACTCCGTCGACGGATAGTTGACGTAGGTGACGAGCCCCTCTGGATCTTCGGACTTGGCGGCGCGGTACAGCCGCTCGAGGAAAGCCTCGATGCGGCGGCGGCCGTGCCAGCGCACGATCGGCGCCGGGATCTCGTTCCCGATCGCGTAGCAGAGAACCGCCGGGTGGCCGACGCAGGCTCGCACGCCCTCGCGCACACGCTGCTCGATCGAACGTGCCCGGCCAGAGTCGTCGAGGAAGGCGACGTGTTGCTCCCACGGCACTCCGACCATCACGTAGAGGCCGTGTCGCTGGGCCGCGTCGAGTAGCCAGCGCGGCGGCACCGTATAGGTCCTGACGGCGTTCAGGCCGGCGGCAGACATGCGCTCGAAGTCGTGCTCGACCGTGCGCTCGTCGCCGTATTCGCCTTCTCCCCACTCGTCGGGGCGGAACGTGCCGTAGGCGACACCCCGCAGGTACAGCTTCCGGTTCCCTGCATAGAGGAACTTCCCGCGCACATGCGGGCGCTCCGTCGGAATTGGGTGGCCCGGCCCATCTCCGTTGGCGCTTGGGGCGTAGGTCGCTCTCGTCTCGAGCCTGGGCTTCGAGGTCGTCTCCACGGCCGGCGACTACCCCCTCACGATCGTGATCACGTTCGCCACCCGGCCGCCCTGGCTACGGGTCACGAGAACGGTCTGGCCGATCAAGATGTCGCCGATGCGACCGAGGACGTCCTTGATCACGCTCGGTTTGCTCACTAGCCGGTAGGTCACGGCCCGGCCATTGCCGTAGCGAACTCGGATCGTCTTGGCTGAGTGCGCCAAGACCCGGGCCGGACCGCGATTCTTGGTCCGGCCCCGGCCCCGGCCTCTCCCCTGTCCTGGATTGGATTCCGGGAGCTTGGTCCCGGGAGGCGCGATGTGAATCTGGGCGACGCGCCCGGATCTCCCGTCCAGGCCGAGCTCGACGATTTGCCCCCTGCGCAGGTCGGCAACCGTGCCGCTGACCGTACGGATGACGCGGGTCTTGTCGGTGATCGCGACGGTCACTGGTCCCGTAGCGCTTTGGACCTCGACGCTCTCGGAGGTAATGCCGATGACGACCCCGCTGACCGGCCCGTTGCCTCCGGCGGCGGCGAGGCTCGTAGCCGTGGCGAGTCCGAGCGCCACCAAACTTCCGATGACGGCCGCGGTGCGCTGCAGCGACCGAGCTTCCATGACATCGATCGTAGGAGGAAAGCCTTAAAACCAGGGCTCTACTTCCTGAGAGCTTCCTGAGAGGGCTGCGTCCCGGCGAACGGCCAAGATGAGGGGATGGCGCTATCGTGAGATCAATGCGTAGGCAGGGGCTAAGCGGGCAAGCCTCGGCGAACCAGCCTCGAGAGAACGATCCCCTGCGCATCCTCGTTGTCGAAGATGAACCGCAAATCGCGAACTTCTTGCGGACCGGACTCGGCTACGAAGGCTTTTCGGTGGTGGTGGCCGAGGACGGGCATGGCGCGCTTGCAGAGCTGAAACGCTTCAAGCCGCAGCTCGTCATCCTCGACCTGATGCTTCCCGGGATCAACGGCATGGAGCTGGCCGAGCGCCTGCGGGCCGACCCTGAGCTGATGATCATCATGCTGACGGCACGAGATGAAGTCGCAGACCGGATCGCGGGCCTCAAAGCGGGGGCTGACGACTATCTCGTCAAGCCCTTCGATTTCGAGGAGCTCGTCGCCCGGATCCACGCCGTCGCGCGTCGCCGGCTGTCCGCTGAGGCGGGCATCCTGCAGGCGGGACCGATCCGGCTCGACCAGGAACGACATCTCGTCACGGTCGGCGGTTCCGCCGTCGAGTTGACCGTCAAGGAGTACGAGCTTCTGCGTCTCTTTCTGAGCCATGTCGGGCGTGTGCTCTCACGACGGTTCATCCTGGATCAGGTCTGGGGCCACGAGTTCTACGACGAGAACAACGTCGAGGTCTACGTTCGCTATCTCAGGCGGAAGCTCGGCGATCCCGAGCATCAACTGATCGAGACCGTGCGCGGCGTGGGCTACCGCCTTCACGGCTGATCAGGCCGTAATCATGTTCCGGTCGTTCCTGAACAGCCTCCGAGGGCGAATTCTGCTCTCGCAACTCGGGCTCTTCGCCCTCATCCTGCTCGGGCTCGGCATCTTCCAGTCGTCGACGGTGTCCAGGTATCTGCACGACACGACCGTCGACAGCATCACTCAGCCGGCTCGGACGGAGCTGGAGGTGCTTGGTCCCTGTTTCGTGCGCTCGGCTCGCGATCTGCACCGGAACGCCCAGGTCCTCGCTCAGCTGCTGGGATCGGGGAACACGGGAGTCAAGATCGTGGATCGCCGGGGAGCGGCACTCGCAGATCACGCCGTCGGCGTACCCGGTGCGGCGAGACCTCTGGAGCTCTCGGCGGCGACCGTCCAGCACCTCATCGCCTCCGTGCCCGCATCCACTGGGCGCCCAGCTTCCGGTCTGAGCCGGGCGAGGTGCACGACTGGTTCAGGCGGCCTCGTGTCGCGGGCGCAACGACCGGCAACTGCGACGACGTCGACCGACGATCTCGTGCTCGTCGCTGTCGGGCTGGGACCGCCCGGCAAAACGGTCGGTTATGCAATTCTCGGGCGCTCGGATGATGGAGAAGACGCGACCATCCATCGCGTCCGGACCATCTTCGCGATCGGGGCGATCGCCGCGTTGATCATGGGGGGCCTCGCTTTGCTCGCCTTGACCGGTCTCGCGCTCCGCCCCCTGCGTCGGGTGACGACGACTGCCGAAGAGATTGCCGCGGGCGACCTGCACCGGCGATCGAATGTTCGCTCGCGCGACGAGGTCGGGCGCCTGGGTTCGGCCTTCGACCGAATGATCGGTCGCCTCGAGGAAGCATTCTCCAGAGTCACCGAGTCGGAGCAGCGGATGCGGCGCTTCCTGGCAGACGCCTCGCACGAGCTACGCACGCCGCTGACGGCCCTGCGCGGAACCTCTCAGGTTCTGCTCCGGCAGAGCGATGACGGCCGGCCGGAGGTCGCCGCGGCTGTCCGAGACATGCACGAAGAAGCCGTCCGCCTTTCACGTTTGGTCGATGACCTGCTGACCCTCAACCGGCTGGATGCCAACGAAGCCCTGCAGCCAGAGGAGATTTCGCTGCCCGCGTTCATGGACGAGTTCGTCGACCGGTACGTGGGCGCATGGCCCGCCCGCCAGATCGACTTCGACAGAGAAGCCTTCGAGGGAGTTCAGGCCTGGGCGGATCCCGAGGCACTGAGACGAATGCTTCTCAACGTCGTCGACAACGCTGCGAAGTACAGCTCTGCATCAAGTCCGATCACGGTGACCGCGGAGGCAGGCCCAGAAGCGATCGCAATCGAAGTAAGAGATGAGGGGCCAGGACTAAGCGCCGAGGACGAAAAGCACGTCTTCGACCGCTTCTATCGCGGAAGCCAGAGCCGATCACGCCGGACCGGCGGCAGCGGCCTCGGATTGGCCATCGTCCAGGCCCTGGCGCAACGAAGTGCGGGCAGCGTCTCGCTCGACACGGCCCCAGGCCGCGGGACAACGGTCTCGATCACCTTGCCTACCAGCGGCGCGACCGAGATGCTGGCCACAGACCTCCCGTAGGCGCCGAACTCAGTCGACGAGCTTCTGCTCCATCGCGTGGATCGCGATACGCCACATGACGAGGCCGAACGCGACGAGGGCGCCCACGCGCGCGAGATCGGTCCAGCCCTCGAAGCCGAAGGCGGCGTGGCGCACGAGCTCGACGCAATGGTGGAGCGGGTTCACGTTCCCGAGCACCTGAGCCCATTCGGGCAGCCGGCTGAGCGGGAAGAATGTCCCCGCGACGAGGAAGAGCGGCGTCAGCACGGCGCTCACCACGTAGTTGAAGTTCTCGAACGACTTGGCGAAGCCGGCGACCATGATCCCGAAGCACGCCCAGCCGAAGCCGGCAGTCCAGGCGATCAGCGGTACGACGAGCATCCCCCAGGACGGGTCGAGCCCGAACGCGATCGCCACGAGCATCGGCACGCAGCCGTACACACCGGCGCGGGTTGCGATCCAGAGCGCCTCGGCCGTGACGAGTTCCTCCGTGTCGACTGGCGCTGCGAGGATGGCGTCGTAGGTGCGCTGGAACTGATACTTGACGAAGGTCCCGAACATCGCCGGGAAAGCGGACGAGAAGAGCACCGCCGTCGCGACCGTCCCGGTGCCGACGAACTCGACGTAGTTGTAGCCGCCGATCTTGCTGACGAGCGAGCCGAAGCCGAAGCCGAACGCGAGCAGGTAGATCGTCGGTTCGACCGTCGACGAGAACGTGCTCGAGCGCCAGAAGGAGGAGAAGTTCACGACCTCGCGCACGAGGACGCCGGTCAGGGCCGGACGCTCGAGCCGGCCCAGACGGGGCGCGCGTGCGGGCGCCGTCGTGGCGGCCATCAGGCGATCTCCTCGCCGGTGAGCAGGACGAAGACGTCCTCGAGGTTCGCCGGGCGGCGCTCTCCGTCGACCGAGTAGCTGCCGTTTCGGTCGACGCCCAGGATGGAGATGCTTGTCCCGGTCCGTCGTGTGCGCAGTCCCGCAGCCCCTGCGTCGGCTTCGACCTCGGCCAGCCGCGCCGGAGGGCCGTAGACCTCCAGGGCCTCGCGGCCGGCGTGCTCCGCCACCAGCTCGGCGGGCGGGCCGGCGGCCACCGCGCGGCCGTGAGACATGATCAGCACGGTGTCGGCCAGACGCTGCGCCTCCTCGATGTAGTGCGTCGACATCAGGATCGTGGTTCCCTCGACTCGGAGCGCGTCGATGAGCGCCCAGATCTGCTGGCGGACCTGCGGATCGAGGCCGACCGTCGGCTCGTCCATCAGCACGAGTCGCGGGCGGTGCACGAGCGCACGCGCGATCAGCAGGCGACGGCGCATCCCGCCGGAGAGCTTGTCCACACGCGTCGTCCGGCGATCGACCAGGTTGGCCATCTTCAGGGCCCGCTCGATCGCGTCGCGGCGGTCGGCGCGGCCGATCCGGTACAGGTGCGTGAAGACCAGCAGGTTCTGCTCGACGGTGAGCGTGACGTCGAGATTGTCGAGCTGCGGGACGACACCGCATTGGGCCCGAGCGGCCTTCGACTCCTCCGGGAGCCGAAACCCGAGCACCTCGAGCTCGCCCTCGTCGGCGATCGACTGCGCGGTGAGTAGCCGCATGGTCGTCGACTTCCCCGCCCCGTTGGGGCCGAGGAGGCCGACGCAGGTACCCATGGGCACGTCGAGGTCCAGCTCGTTGACCGCGGTGATCGGGCCGTAGCGCTTGACGACGCCCCGCAGGCGGATGGCGAGGTCCCCGCTCACCGGCTCAGCATGCCAGCCGGGCTCAGTCGGCCTCCGCGGAGGCAGGGGTGCCGTACGCCTCTTGGCCTTCCTGCGCGGGAGCGTGCTGCCCGGCGCGTAGCAGCGCCGCCCCGACGCCGGCCGCTGTGATCGCAAAGAGCGCTCCGACGAGGAACGCAGCGTGATAACCGCCGTTGAGGGCGACCAGTCGTTCGTCGCCCGAGGCGAGCAGGCTGTCGGTGCGGGAAGTAGCGAGGCTGGCGAGGACGGCGAGCCCGAGCGCCCCTCCCATCATGAAAGAGGTGTTGACGATTCCTGAGGCGAGTCCGGATTCCTCCGGCTTGACGTCGCTCATCGCTGCGAGCAGAACCGGGTTGAACGCCATGCCCGCGCCGAAGCCGAGCAGGATCATGCTCGGGAGAACGTCGACGACGTAGTTCCCGTCGACCGGCGCGCGCACGAAGATCGTCAGTCCGAGGCCGGCCAGGAGCAGTCCAGTCGCCAGCGGCGGCCGGAAGCCGAAGCGAATGACGAGCTTCGCCGAGAGGCCGAGCGAAAAGATGCCCATGATCAGGCTCGCCGGCAAGAACGCAAGGCCAACCTTGAGCGGGCTGTACCCGAGCACGAACTGGAGGTAGAGGGCCGACATGAAGAACCAGGCGAACATCGCGGCCGCCCAGAGGACGCCGACGACGTTCGCCGTCGCCACGTTGCGCAGCCGGAAGAGGCCCAGAGGCATGAGCGGCGACTGGATACGGGTCTCGATGACGAGGAAAAGTCCCATCAGCCCGACTGCAGCGCCGAGCAAGCCGAGCGTCTGGCCGGACCTCCATCCCTCCTGATTGCCGTTGACGATCGCGTACACGGCGAGCATCAGTGAGGCAGTTACGGTCACGGCGCCGGCGACATCGAGGCGCCGTGAACCGGCCGCCACATGCGCGGGCGGCAGCAGCCGCAGCGAGAGGAAGTAGACGAGAACGCCGATCGGCAGGTTGACGAGGAAAATCCAATGCCAGTTGAGCGAGTCGGTCAGGATGCCACCGAGGAGCACGCCGATCGTGCCCCCGCCCGCCGCGACGAAGCCGAAGACGCCCATCGCCTTCGCGCGCTCGGCCGGCTCGGTGAACAGACCCATCATCAGCGAGAGCGAGACCGCTGAGGCGATCGCTCCGCCCAGGCCCTGCACAGCCCGCGCCGAGACGAGGAGCCCCTGCGTCGTGGAGAGCCCGCACGCTGCCGAGGCCACAGTGAAGAGCGAGATCCCGATCAGGAACAGCCGGCGGTGGCCGAAGAGATCGCCCAACCGGCCTCCGAGCAAGAGAAAGCCTCCGAAGGTGAGGAGGTAGGCGTTCACGACCCAGGCCAGGGACGTCTGAGAGAACCCGAGATCCTCCCTGATCGACGGCAACGCCACGTTCACAATCGTCGTATCGAGCACGATCATCAGGCTGCCCAGGCACAGGACGATGAGCGCCCACCAGCGCTTCCGGCCGTCCAAGGTCATCTTGCTCCTCCAATGTCGGTCCGCGGCATCACGGTCCCCCCTTCCCTGGGTCGCAGTCGAAGTACCTGTTATACCGAGAGCTCGCCGGTAAGCGCGGGCACCGGTGCGTCGTAGACTCGACACGTGGAACTGGCTTGTGCTTCCTGTGGCGCCAAGCACCCGGCGGGTGCCCGCTTCTGCAGCGAGTGCGGGGCGCCGCTGCAGCAAACGTGCCCCGGCTGCGGTGCCGAGCAGCCGGCGAGCGCAACCTTCTGCTCCTCCTGCGGCATCGCATTGCGCCAGGACGCTCGCCGCGCCGCCGACGCCGCCGACGAGCGGCAGGAACGGCGGGTCGTCACCGTCCTCTTCGCCGACCTCGCGGGCTCGACCGCGCTCGGGGAGCTGCTCGATCCGGAGGACGTCCGCGAGCTGCAGGGCGAGCTCTTCGACCTGATCAACACGGAGGTCGAGAGATTCGGGGGCACGACCGAAAAGTTCGCGGGCGACGCGGTACTGGCCGTCTTCGGCATCCCGCAGGCCCACGAGGACGATCCGGAGCGCGCCCTCCGGGCCGCGCTTGCCGTCCGTGACCGCTTCGACTCCTTCACGACACGCGTCCACGGCCGCCATGGAGCAGACGTCGGCCTTCGGATCGGGATCAACACCGGGGAGGTCGTGGCCGGCCGGGAAGCGGCGGCGCGGGGGGAGCTGATGGTCAGCGGCGATGCGGTCAACGTCGCAGCACGCCTGCAGCAGCACGCGGAGCCCGGCGAGGTGCTCGTCGGGCGGCGCACGCATGCGGCGACCGCCCGGACGATCGCGTATCGCCGGCACGAGGATCTCGAAGCCAAGGGCAAGCGGGCGCCCCTCGCCGCGTGGGTCGCGCTCGATGCCGCTCAGCAGGCTCCTCGCGGTTTCGCAGGGCTGACCGCGCCGCTCGTCGGCAGGAACGAGGAGCTCGCCGTCCTGAGGGCCGTGGCGGCTCGCGTCGAGCGCGAGCGCGCGCCGCAACTCGTGACGCTGTTTGGACCGGCCGGGGTGGGCAAGTCACGGCTGCTCTCCGAGTTGGTGCAGCGACTCGCGCCGGCGCACGTGCTGACCGGTCGGTGTCTCCCCTACGGCGAGGGGATCACGTACTGGCCACTCGCCGAGGTCGCAAAGGCGCATGCCGGCATCCTCGACAACGATCCGGCCGAGACCGCTCTTGCCAAGCTGCGGAGGGCGATCGAGTCGGTGGTGGCCGATGAGCACGCCGAGCGCGCCCTCGACGCGGCGGCGTGGACGATCGGATTCTCACTGCCGGGAACCCCGGTCATGGACACCGACCCGCGAGAAGCGGTACGTCGCCTCCAGGACGGCTGGGCGCGCTATGTAACGGCGCTCGGGCGCGAGCAGGTCGTGATCATCGCCGTGGAGGACGTCCACTGGGCGTCAGCGCCGCTGCTCGATCTGATCGAGCGATTGGCCGAGAGGCTCACCGACACGCAAGTCCTGCTCGTCTGCACAGCCCGCCTCGAGCTGCTCGAGCTGCGCCCGACCTGGGGCGCGGGTAAGCAGAACGCCACGACGCTCGCGCTGACGCCGCTGCCCCCGGCGCAAGCCGCCGAGCTCGTCGCCTCGCTGCTCGGCGAGACCGAGGTGCCGGGAGCGTTGCGGGAGCGCGTGCTCGCCCAGGCCGAGGGCAACCCGTTCTTTCTCGAGGAGATGCTGAACATGCTCATCGACGAGGGTGTGCTCGAGCGCCGAAACGGCGGCTGGGCCTCGACCGAGCGGCTCGCGGAGGTCTCGATCCCCGACTCCGTCCACGGGGTGATCGCTGCCCGAATCGATCTCCTCGAAGCGGTCGCTCGCGACGCGCTCCGCCGCTGTTCCGTGGTCGGCCGCAGCTTCTGGCCGGCCGCGGTCGGAGTCGACGAGCAGGTGATCGAGTCGCTGAGAGGGAGCGGGCTCGTCTCCGACAGCCCGGAGTCGGCGATGGGCGGCATGCGTGAATTCGCGTTCAAGCACGCCCTGACCCGCGATGTCGTCTACTCGACGCTCCCGCGCTCGGAGCGTCGGGAGCTCCACCGTCGAGTGGCGGAATGGATCCAAGAGGTCGCGCGGGACAGAGGCATCGAGGCAGCTGAGCTCGCCGCCTACCACTACGGCCAGGCGCTCGCCTACGGCGAAGACGATCCGGCTGTCTCCCAGCGGGCCTTCGAATCGCTCCTGACGGCGAGCGAGGCGGCTTTCAGCCGGGCCGACTTCGAAGCCGCAAGGGCGCAGGTCGAGCGCGCGCTCGAGCTTGCCGACGACGATCGGCGGCCGACCGCGCAGCTCGCCCTCGCACGCCTGGACTACACCCAGGGCCGCTTCGAAAGCGCTCTCGAAGCGCTGAGTCTCCTGAACGCGCAGCTCAAGGCCGATCATCCCGAGCTTCGCTCCGACGTGCTCGGCTGGCATTCGAGGACATCCTGGATGTGCGGCCACTGGAACGACGCACTCTCCTCCGCGAATGCTGCTGTATCGGCCCTCGATGGTCTACCTGAATCCCCTCAGCTCGCGCGGGCGCTTGCTCGTCTCTCACAGATCGAGATGTTGAAGCACCGCGTCGAGTCCATCGGCCATGCGAAGGAGGCGATCGCCGTCGCGGGACGCGTTGGGGACGCGTTCGCCGAAGTGAACGCCCGAATCAATCTCTTCACCGAGCAGGCGAGCCGCGGTACCGCGCCCGATCCCAACAACGTTGTCGACATCGTCGACCGAGCCATTGACGCCGGCGTCTACGAAGAGGCGTATCGCGCGATCGTCAACTTCATCTGGTCCGGGCACGGCTACTTGCCGCTCGACGAAATCGAACGGGTTGCCGTCGAGGCCCGGCGCCGGGCGGCCGTACCGCCTCCGGTGTCGGTCGGGCCTTACCTCGAACTGTCAACCGCGGGCTTGCTCTTCCTCCCTGCGGGCCGCTGGCAAGAGGTCGACGACGTCCTCCGCGACGTCGAAGAGATCGCGCTGACCACGGCGAGCACTAGGCTCATGTGGCTGAGTCTCCTCGGCGGGCTTGCTCTTCGCCGTGGTGACGTGCAGACGGCCGAGCCGCTGCTCGACGAGCTGCGACCAGCCGCGCTCGCTAGCGGCGAAGGACAACGGATCGTTCCAATGGCCTGCGTTGCGCTGCCATGGCTGTTGATCACGGATAGGCCGCACGAGCTGCGGGCCCTCGCCGAGCAGTTGCTCACGATCCTCGATGGGCAGTGGCCGTACATCATGTCGGCCGTGGCCGTGGTCCGAGCGCTTGCCGCTGCGGGCGAGGCGGATCTGCTCCAGCGCACCATCGACTCTATGCGCCCGACTGCGAGCGAAGCCCCGACGGCGAAGCTCGGAACATCGCTGACCGCCGGCGAGGGTTTGCTCGCTCTCATGGAGCAACGAACGGGAGAGGCCGTCGAGAAGCTGACAGCCGCCGTCGAGCGAGAGCGCGCGCTCGGCTACGTCTTCGATACCGCCTGCCTCGAGCTCGACCTCGCGCGTGCTCTCGAGGCGGACGGCCAGGAAGATGCCGCAGCCGAGGTGCGGACTCGTGCAGAGTCCGTCCTGGAAACGCTTGGCTGTGTGAACGCCTTCTAGGGCAGCTCGACGACCATGCCTTCCCGGGCGAGGATCGGCGCCTCGTCGCTCCGGTCGGCGAGCGACCGCGCACGGTCCTCTAGGCGCTGCAGCGCGTCATCGGCATGGAGGGGCTCGTGGTGAAAGAGGACGAGGCGCCGGGCGCCCACGGCACGCGTGAATGCGACTGCGTCTCCGACGCTCGAGTGGCCCCAGCCGATCCGCTCCTCGTATTCGTCTTCGAAGTACTGCGCATCGTGGAAGAGCAGGTCTGCGTCGCCGGCGATCGACGCGCCCGAGATCCAGTCCGCCGACCTGTCGGCAAAGCCTGCGAGCGCCGGTTCGTGATCCGGCAGGTACGCGAAGCTCGACCCGGCCTTCTCGATCCGAAAGCCCACCGTCGGCCCGGGATGAAGTACGAGATCGGCTTCGAGCGATGCGCCTTCGAGCGTCCAGCGCTCGCGCGGCACGTCACGAAAGGTCACGTGAGACGGGAGCTCGCGCAGGTCGATCGGAAAGAGCGGCGGTGAGAAGGAACGCCTGATGCGCTCCTGCAGGCTGAGGACAGGCGAGGGCGGACCCCAGATGTCCAGCGTCACTCGCTCGTCCCAGAGAGGCGCGAAGAAGCGGAGACCCTCGAGGTGATCGAGATGCAGGTGGGTGAGGAGAAGATGGATGCGGTGCGAGCCGCGTTCGAGGAGCTCGAGGCCGAGCGCCCGGATGCCCGTGCCGGCGTCGACCACGAGGAAGCCCCCGTCGTCGTCCAGCGAGACCTCGACGCAGGAGGTGTTCCCGCCGTATTCGACGGTCTCGGGCCCCGGTGTCGGCACCGAGCCTCGACAGCCCCAGATCGTCACGCGCATCTCACGTCTCCGGCCAGAAGATCGCGACGATGCCGACGAACTCGTCTGCGTGCGCGAAGAGTGGGAAAGCGGTCACGGCGACCTCGCGGTCGATCCCGTCACGACTCGTGATCCGAAATCGTTCGTGCGCGGCGCGGCGTTGGTCGAGGGCGATCCTCGTGGGTCGACTTTCAGCCAAAATCGGCTCCGAATCGGGTGTTCGGGGCGCGAAGCCTGCCACCCAATCGTCGAGCGGCATCTCGCCGGCCTCCGCGAATGGCAGGCCGAGGACTTCCTCCGCCGCCTCGTTGTAGTAGACGAGCTGACCCTGCTTGTCCACGACCAGCATCGGCGTGGCGAGGTTCGACGCGAACTCGCGGGCCAGGATGAGAACGAGGTGCTTTGACCGGCGCTTCTCCACCGGGGGAAAGCGTACGCCGCTGGATCAGGGCTCGAGCACGAGCGGCACCACGTTCTTCACGGCGGGAAAGCCTTCCGTCGTCACCTTCGGCTCGTAGACCTCGAGGTGGCCGATCTGGCGCTCTCCGATCGGGTAGCTGACGGTAAACGCGAAAGAGCCCGGCTCCTGACTGCCGCCCTGCGTGAACCCCTTCGCCAGAACGTGCCCGTCTCTGGCTCTGAGGCGCCAGTTCACGCTCGCCTCGAAGGTGCTCGAGCAGCCCGTGACGTGAAAACCGCTCAATACTCTCTCGCCGCTCCTCGGGCCCTCGACGAAGACGAACGCCTTGTTGTCGAGGCTGCCGTCGCCGTTCGCGCAGACGGCGCTCTCGCTTCGGCCGCCGCTTCCGCAGCCGGCCAGTGCCGCAGCCATCGCGGCGACGGCCCAAACAGATGCCAGTCGCCGGCGCGTCACGGCGCGGTCGGCCCGAAGGCCGCTCCGTCGGCGTGGAGCCGCGTGTGGCACGGAGCGTTCCTTCGGCAAGCGGTCGTCCTGCCGCCCCAGACGATCAGCTCGCGTCCGGTCCAGACGGCGGTGGGGTCGACGCGTGCGGGCAGAGGCGACGGGGGAAGCGGAGACCAGCGGTTGCCGATCGGGTCGTAGCTCAGCCCGTGGCCTGCGGTCATGGTTGCGCCGGGGAACGTCTCCCCGCCCCAGACGAGCAGCCGCCTGCCGGTCCACACCGCCGCCGTTCCCGCGCGGCCGGAGCCGATCGGCGCCAGTCGGCGGAAGCGATTCGTCGCGGGGTTGTACGCAAGCCCTGCCTTCGACAGCCCGTGTCCCGGACGAGTACCACCGGCGACGAGCACCTCGTGGCCGTCCCAGACGGCGTGCGC
>DASWDJ010000043.1:0-5029 GCA_036395295.1 Gaiellaceae bacterium
ACAATCCCGCAGGCCCCCGCGCCATACTCCTTATCGGGCTCACAGCACCAAGGGGATGCCGGCGTCAACCAGACGACGCCGGCATTCTCACTCCGCGACGGTGGCGGCCGCCGACGCCGCAGCGACTACTCCTTACCATCCCATGGCAACAGTTTTGGCTTGTTTCCGGCGTTCTTGCGGATGGGCGACTTGCCACTGGTTGCCACCGGTTGCAACCACGGGGCTCCATAGAGGCTCCATCGTTAGTTGTCTGGTGAGGCTACCGCTGTCCGACGGTGCGTGCGGCTCTGCGCCGCGGGTGGCCGGGAGTGGGGATGGCGAAGCCGGCAATGAGGGCGTGGAGGGCGGTGCGCCAGAACTGCTTGGGATCGGGTGCGAGCGGCGTGCGGCGGAGCTCGAGTGCTGCGAGACCTTCGCACAGCGCGTGGAATTGCGTCGCGGCGTCTGGGACGCTGCGGCCGCCGAGGAGGCCGGCGTTGACGAGCGGCTCCACCTGTCGGTGAAGAGCGGCGAGCGCTTCCGAGGCCGCGGGGCGGAATCGCGGCCACAGGCTCGGCTCGGTGCGCTGAATGCCGATCGAAAAGAGGGCGGGGTGTTCGAGCGCGAAGCGCCTGAACATGAGCCCGGCTTCGACAAGGTCGTCGCGCGGATCGTCGGTCTCCGGGAGCGCCGCGAGGCCTGCCTGCAACAACTCGAAGGCACGTGCGCCCAGGGCTCCGAGTAGCGCCTCCTTGGAGCCGAACAGGCTGTAGACCGCGCGCGTCGTCGTGCCGGCGTCGCGCGCGAGCTCGCGCAGCGAGAGCGTCCCGCCCTCTTCGATCGTGCGTTCGGCGGCGGCGAGGAGTACGTTCGCCGTTTTCTCATCGTGCTCCCGTGGTCGGCCCATTCTTGACAGGGTACTGCAACAGCGTTACGGTACATCGTTACAAAACTGCTTGGAGGTTCGATGAGCGCAGCGACACGTCACGAGACGGGGCTTGCATACGAGATCGAGGGAGCGGGAACCCCCGTCGTCTTCCTCCACGGACTGACCTTTGGCCGCCGCACCTGGCGGCCGATCATTGATCGCCTCGGCGGCACGGTGCGCAGTGTCGCGATCGACCTGCCCGCGCACGGCGAGAGCGGCGGCGCGCCTGCACCGCTTGAGGCGGTCGCCGCTCAGGTGCACGAGCTGCTCGCCACGTTGTCGGTTGAGCGGCCGATCATGGTCGGGCACTCGATGATGGGCGGGCTCGCCGCCCTCTACGCCGCCGCCTACCCGACGCGCGGCGTCGTCATGGTCGACAACGGCCCCGACATCCGCCCGTTCGCGGAACTCGTCCACCGCCTCGAGCCGGCCCTGCGCGGCCCCGGCTTCTCGCAGGTGTGGCAAACATTCGAGGACAGCCTCGGGCTCGAGCGCATCCCCAAGCCGGCGCGCTCACTCGTGCTCGACACCCACCAGGTGAAGCGAGACGTCGTCGTCGGCTATTGGGAGCCGCTGCTTCGCGTCGATCCGGCTGAGTTCCAGGCGTGGATCGACGCGCAGATCCGCAAGCTCGATGTTCCGTTGCTGGGGATCTCCGGGCGGCCGATCACGGAGGGTGAGCGCGAGCGCTTCGAATGGCTGCCTGACGTCCAGCTCGAGGAATGGGTGGGCGACGGCCACTTCGTCCATCTGGTTGATCCCGCCCGCTTCGCCACCCGGCTAGACCAGTTCGTCGACCACTGCACCGCGACCGTTTGAGGAGCCGCCGTCCTTCCTCGGGCAAGCACAAGACCGACGGAAGAGCGGTGTAAAGGACGCGAGCGCCGGGCCAGAACCGCGACCTCCCGTAGCTAACTGGGGGGAGCCCGGTGGCTCCCCCACCTGTCAGGCGGCCAGGGCCGGCTGTTCATCGCCCGTTGCCGGCTCGGGCGAGATCGCGCTCTCCTCGTGGGCGTCGAGATGGAGGTCTCGCGCCCGGATGAGGGCGAGCGAGAGGGCGCCGCCGACGAGTGCCGTGACTCCGGCGATCAGGAAGATCTCGTTCAGTCCGGAGAGGAAGGCCTGTCGGGCTGCATCGGCGAGGAACGCCTGCGCATGCGGTGGTGCCGCCGCGATCGCGGCCTCCGCGTTCCCGGAGGAGACGGCGGGTGCAAGCTCGCCCGCTTGCCCTTGCAACGGCGGGGGCCCGCTCGCCAGCAGATCGCCGAGCTTCGACTCGACCCGCCCCTGGAAGACGGCGCCGAGCGCGGCGATCCCGACCGCGACCCCGACCTGGCGGAAGGTGTTGTTGATTGCCGCTCCCGTCGCTGCTTTCGCAGCGGGGACGACGCCGATCGCCGCCTCGGAGACGGTCGGGTTGACGAGGCCGATCCCGGCGCCCATGAGGAGCATGCCGCCCAGGAGCGCCGTCCACTCGGAGTCGGCATCCAGGCCACGCGCGACGAGGAGGCCGACTCCGGCCAGGGCGAGGCCGGCGCCGATCAGCGCCCGGAGCGGAACCCGTTCCGAGAGCCGCGCCGCAAGCGGCGAGAAGACGAAGGCCATGGCCGTGATCGGAAGGAGCCGCAGTCCGGCCTCGAGCGGGGAGTGGCCGAGCACGTTCTGGAGGTAAAGGACGACGTAGAGGAGCATCGAGAAGACGGAGGCGGCGACCGCGAAGGACGCGATCGATGCTCCCGTGAAGGCGGGGACGCGGAAGAGGCGCAGGTCGAGCATCGGGCTTTTGGAGCGGAGCTCGATCGCGGCGAAGGCCGCCAGCAATGCGGCACCGCCCGCGAGGCTGCCCACGATCTCGGGGCTCGACCAGCCCTCGCCGTTCCCCCGCAGGACGCCGAAGATGAGCAGGAAGAGCGCGCTCGAGAAGGTGCCGAGCCCGGCCCAGTCGAGCCGTCCCGGGCTCGGATCACGCTCCTCGCGGAGCTTCGTGAGCGCAAGGGCGATCGTCAGCAGACCGACCGGCACGTTGACGAAGAAGATCCACTCCCAGCCGAGGGAGTCGACGAGCACGCCCCCGACGAGCGGACCCACGGCGACGCCCACGCCGACGCTCGCCCCCCAGATCCCGAGCGCCGTCTTGCGCTCGCGGGGAGCGAACTCCTGCGCGATCAGGGCGAGCACCGTTCCGAACATGGCCGCTCCGCCGATCCCCTGCAGGCCGCGGGCGAGGTTGAGGGTGAGCGCGTCCGAGGCGAAGCCCGCGAAGAGCGAGGCCGCCGTGAAGGCACCCAGCCCGGTCGTGAAGACGAGCTTGCGGCCGAGCCGATCGGCGAGCGAGCCCGCCATCAGCGTGAGCGCCGCCAAGGCAAGGACGTAGGAGTCGACCACCCACTGCAGGTCGGTCAGGCTCGCGCCGAGGTCGCGCTCGATCTCGGGCAGGGCGACGTTCACGATCGTGATGTCGAGCAGGAGCATGAACGTCGCGATCGAGACAGTTATCAACGTCCACCATTTACGAGCCATCTCGCCACCTCCGTGTGTTCATCGATGGGTGTCATCTCTGATGACCATGTGCGCCCATCGTGCGGCGACGAGAGCGGGTTCGCGTCGTGGCCGCCCCCAGATCCGAACCACAGTGTTTGATCGGCGCAACCGCTAGAGCCGCGGCGAGGCGCGGGTGCGCGATGAGAGACGATCCCGCCGCCCGCGAACGCCGAACGGCCCCTCGCGGGGCCGTCCGAATCACCACCTGTCTCGAGGACCGATCAGGCGGCTTCTGCCTCGTAGGCGAGTTCCGGCTCGCCTGCGAGTCCCGGCTCGACTGCAAGCTCGTCGACAACGCGAGGCCGGCGCGGGATCATGAACGCGGCGAGCGCTCCGAGCGCGACGACCCCGGCACCGACGAAGAGCGCCGGGTTCATCCCGTCGGCGAAGCTCTGGCCCGTCCCGTAGCCGCCGACTTGGGCGAAGATCGATGCGAGCACCGCTACGCCGAACACGCCGCCCAGTTCGCGGATGGCGTTGTTGGCGCCCGACGCCTTGCCCTCCTCCTCGGGCCGTACCGCCGAGAGGACGAGATTCGCCACCGGCGCGAAGAAGAGCGCCATGCCGACACCGGCGACGACGAAGGGGCCGATCAGCTGCGAGTACGGCGTCGTGGGCGTCGCGACCGAGGCCATCCAGGCGAGCGCGGCCGCCTGCATCGCGAGGCCTACGCCGATCAGGTTCTTCGCCGGGATCTTGTCCGAGAGCGCCCCCGCCAGCGGCGCGATGAACATCGGCGCGAGCGTCCACGGTAGGAAGCGCAGGCCGGAGCCGAACGGCGAATAGCCCTGCACCGTCTGGAAGAACTGCGCCAGCAGGAAGATCGAGCCGAACATGCCGAAGTACATGAACAGGGAGGCCGCGTTTGCGAGCGCGAACGTGGCGTTGCGGAAGAAGCGCATCGGCAGCATGGGCACATCGGTGCGCAGCTCCCAGGCGACGAACGCGGCCACGAGGACGAGCCCGACGAGGAGCGCGGTCACGATCTGCGGGCTCGCCCAGCCAACGCTATTGCCGCGGACGAGGCCCCACACGATCCCGAACAGGCCCGCGCTTGCGAGCCCGAGCCCGGGCAGGTCGAGCCGGCCCTCCGGCCCGTAGCTCTCCTTCAGCCGCGAGAGCGCGAGCGGGATGAGGAGGACGCCGATGGGGACGTTCAGCCAGAAGATCCACTGCCACGCGATCCCCTGAACGATGGCGCCTCCCACCAGCGGACCGAACGCGACGGCCAGACCGCTGATGCCGCCCCACGCCCCGAGGGCGAGACCTCGCTTCTGCGCCGGCACCGCGTTCGAGAGGATGGTCAGCGTTAGCGGCATCACGATCGCGCCGCCCAGTCCCTGGAAGGCACGTGCCATGTTCAGCGCATCGACCGAGGGCGCGAGCGCGGCCGCGACCGAGCCGAGCGTGAAGATCCCGATGCCGACCGCGAAGACCCGGCGGCGGCCGAACCGGTCGCCGAGCGCGGCTCCGGTCAGGAGCAGCACCGCGAACGTCAGCGTGTAGGCGTTGACCGTCCACTCGAGGCTCGACAGGGACGCGTGCAGGTCCTTCCGGATCACCGGGATCGCGGTCGTGACC
>DASWDJ010000044.1:0-28085 GCA_036395295.1 Gaiellaceae bacterium
AAGGGCACGAGGCGGCGGCCCTCGCCGCGCCGCGCATCGAAGCCGAGGAGGCACCGCTTGTGGTGCCGTCCTCAGGACGTGCGGGCTCGGCCCGCGCGTCCGTCTGAACCTGGCATGGCGGGGACCGCATGGACCGATCTCCTGGATCCGGACAAGCAGGAGCTTCTTGAGCATCTGCCGGCCGGCATCCGCACGGATGCGCTGAAAGAGCTGCTGCGGCCGGCCGATCCGGACGGCACGAACCTGCGTCCGAGCATCCGGGGTCACGGCCGCTACGTCATCGGGCTGCTTCTCGTCGCCGTGGCGGTGCCCGAGGAGGATCGCGTCTTCTACCAGGAGGTCGACTTCGTCGTCACGCGCGTCCGTATCATCACCGTCCGCAAAACCCCGCCGGGTGAACAGCCGTTCGACCCCTCCCGTGTCAAGGAGGTCTGCGACTTGAAGCACGGCGAGCTCGCTGCGGGCGAGATCGCGTACTACCTGGTCGACGAGGTTGCCGAGCGTTACCTGGACCTACTCGACGACATCGACGACGAGATCGACGAGCTCGAGGAGCATGCGGACGCCTGGCCGGCCGAGAAGGTCCGAAGGCGAATCTCAGGGCTGCGGCACGACCTGCTCCACATCAGGAAAACCCTTGCGCCGACGCGCGACGCAGTCCGCGAGATTGTGGATGGGCGAGTCGACGTTGAGGGCAGGACACCATTCTCCCGAGAGGCTTTCCCGCGGGAGGTCGAGCAGCTGTTCGCTACGAGCTACGACAAGCTCCTGCGTGCGACCGAAGCAATCGAGTACGCACGGGATCTGATCGCCGCCGTACGCGACTACCAGCAGGCGCGAGTATCGATCGATCAAAACGAGGTGATGAAGAGGCTCACGGCGGTGGCCTCGATCCTCCTCTTCCCCACGTTCATCGTCGGCGTCTACGGCCAGAACTTCGACCACATGCCGGAGCTGCATTGGCAACTCGGCTACGCGTTCTCATGGGGGATCATCGTCGCCGCGACGATCGGGCAGGTCGTCTATTTCCGCCGCAAGGGCTGGATTTAGCGCCGTAGCTTCAGCCACCCGAAGAGGGCGACGACGGCGACCGCGACTGCTGCGGCGACGACCAAGCCGGCGGTGTGGAGAATGGCACCGGCCGCCTCGCCGAGGAGGTAGCCGGCCAGGCCAACGGAGACGGCCCAGGAGATCCCGCCCAGCGCATTCCAGGCGAGGAATCTCGACCAGTGCATGCGGTGCGCTCCGGCGAGCAGAGCAGCCGTGACGCGGAGAAAAGGCAGCCAGCGGCCGAAGAAGACCGTCTTTGCTCCGTGGCGCTCGAAGAACGCCTCGCCGCGCTCCAGGAATCGACGCCTGGCGGTCTCGAACCGGCCGGGGCGCGAGAGCAGCCGGCGCGCCCCCTGGCGGCCCAAGAGGTAGCCGAAATTGTCGCCGACGATGGCCGCCGCGGCAGCCGTCGCTACGACTGCGGGAAGCGCGAGCTTCCCCTGGGAGGCGAGCACGGCACCTGTGATGAGGGCCGTCTCCCCCGGCAAAGGCAGTCCCGCCGACTCGCCGCCGACGAGCAGGGCGAGCACGAGGTACGCGATGCCGCTGGTCGGAAGCGCGACGAGGACGAGGGTGCTCAAATGAGTGCGCCAAACGCCCAGGAAAGGGAGAGACCATGCCCGAGAATCCCCTTCGCTTCCACGAGCCGCACATGCATCTCGCCAGTCCGTTCGGCGGCGACACCTTCGGTCGGCGAGCCGAGTCCTTCGCACGCTTCTTCGGCACGCCGAAGTTCCTTATCGGCCAGTCGCTCATCGTCGTTGTCTGGATCGCGCTGAACGCGGTCGCTGCCGGGCTGCGCTGGGACCCCTAGCCGTTCATCCTGCTCAACCTTGCCTTCTCGACACAAGCGGCGTACGCGGCGCCGCTGATCCTGCTCGCCCAGACCCGGCAGGCCGATCGGGACAAGGCGGGCGCCGTAGCAGACGCGCTCCACCGCGAGGAGCTTTCGCGCAGGAGCGTCGAGCAGGGGCGGCAGCTCGAGCAGCTGCTCGACTCGAATACGGCGCTGACCGAGCAAACCAAGCGGCTTGCCGAGCACGTCGACACGCTGACGGATCAGATTCACAGGCAGGTCGTGCGAGCCTAGTGCGCCTGGCTACCATCGACTGGGTGCCCTGGTTCATCTGCCCCAACTGCAAGCAGCGCTCCGTCGACCTCGACGGAGTCGAAGGCTTCTCCGCACAGGCAGTCGCCTGCCGCCACTGCGGCTTCGGTTTCCTCTTCGAGCTCATGGACGACTACTACCCTGCGCCGACAACCGGATTCGTCGTCTGCGACTCCGAGGGCCGCATCCTCGCTCTTGGCCGCGGCGTGTTCGAGCTCAGCGGCTACCAGGAGCAGGACGTTCTCGGCCAGGAGGTGATAGACGCCTTCCGGCTCTCCGGGTTCGAGGAAGGCAAGAACCCCTCGGAGCTTGCGCGCGAGTGGGGCGTGCGCCGCTTCGGCGAGCAGCTCGAGCTTCGCACTCGGTCCGGGCTCACCAAACGCGTGACCGCTGACTTCCTGCCGGGATACGACGAAGACGGCGGGCTTCTCGTGGCGCTCACGCCCCGCTAGACGCGGCTCGACGGGCACAAGTCGCAAAGGCCGCAGTCCTCGCAGCGCGGGCGGCGGGCGAGGCACACACGGCGTCCGTGCCAGATGAGGAGGTGCGGAAACCGGCCCCAATCGGGCCGCGGAACGAGCCTCATCAGATTGCGCTCGATCTTCACTGGGTCCTCGTGTTTCGTCAGCCCGAGCCGCTGCGAAAGCCGGCGCACGTGCGTATCGACCACGATCCCCTGCGGCTCGCCGAGCTCGGCGGCGACGACGTTGGCGGTCTTGCGCCCGACCCCCGGAAGCCGGACGAGGTCTTCGACTCGCCTGGGCACTTGGCCGTCGAATTCCTCGATCAACATCTTCATCGTGCCGCGGATCGCCCTGGCCTTCTGGCGAAAGAAGCCGGTCGGGCGAATGTCGTTCTCGAGCTCCTCCGGCGGAGCCGCGAGGTAGTCCTCCGGCCGACGGTACTTGCGAAAGAGCACGGGCGTGACGCGGTTGACGTTCACGTCGGTCGTCTGCGCGGAGAGCATCACCGAGACCAGCAGCTCGAGCTCGTTCCGGAAGCGAAGCGCAATCGTGGCGTCCTGGTGCTCGCCGGCGAGGCGCTCGATGGTGGGGACGATCCGGGCGCGCTTCGGCCCCACGCGCCGCCGCGCCTCAGCGACGTAACTACGCACTGAAGGCGGGCAGGCGCGGGCCGGCGCAGACGAGATCGAGCGCGGGGCAGGTCGGACACGCGTAGTCGCTCGGTCTCGGGTGAAACTCGCCCGCCTGGATGGCCGCGATCGCCGCCGAGAGTTCCGCCTCGAGCACCGGCAGCTGATCGGCCTTGTAACAGACTGTCACCAGGTCCTCAGGGCGCTCGAGGAACTGATAGACGACCTCGACCTCCTCCGCGCCGGCACGCAGGCAGGCGAGCGCGTACACGAGCCGCTGCAGCGTGTACTCGCGCTCGACGACCTCGGCCGGGGTCGCATCTTCGAGCACGTTCGTCTTGTAATCGACGACCAAGGCGCGTCCATCCTGGAGGTGGAAGACGTCGATGCGCCCGCGCAGGAGAACCCCGTCGTGCTCGAACGCGAACGGCCGCTCGACGGTCGCATCCTCGAGCTCCGCGATCCGTTGTGCCAAGCCCGATTCGCAGTATGCGGCGACATTGCGGCCGATCCGCTCGACCTCGTCGTCGGTCGCGCTCGGATAGACCGCCCGTACCGAGTCGCCGAGCTGCTCGGGCGAACGAGGCGCGGCGAGGTCGACCTGCTCGAGCAGCACGTGGACGGCGTCTCCAACCTCGGTCGCAGCCAGCCCGACCTCGCCGTCACCTCTCGCCGCGGGCGCCTCTCGCAGACCCACGATCCGCTCCGCGTAGAAGCGGTACGAGCAGAGCTGGTAGAGAGCGAGGGCGCTGTACGAGAGCCGGCGCACGCGGTTGGCGGGTGGCTCGGGTACGGGCAGCAGAGCGGGCAGCTTGGGCGCATCGGCGATCACCGGTGCGTCGCCGTTGCTGGCGAAGAGCGCCAGCTGCTCCTGGTCGTCCGACCGCTTGGGCTCGGCCGGCTCGGCCACGCAGCGGTCGACTCGGATCAGGAGCCGCGCTCCGTTCCGCTCGATCTCGACCGGCCCCTCCCCGGCTTCGTCCAGCTCCTTCGCCTCGAGGCGCCCGAGCACCCAGCCGATCGGCGTCGAATCATCTCCGCTGCGCTCGGGATCGATTGACCCCGAGACGACGAGCCGATCGATTGCGCGCGTCATCGCCACGTAGTAGAGGCGCCGGCGCTCCGCCTCCGAGGCCTCCTCCTCCACCTCCTTCACCTCCTGGTAGTCGGAGGTGGGCCGCCGCTTGCCGGTGGCGGGGTCGGCAACGCGGAAGCCGAGTCGCCCGTCGGGAAGGCAGAGGATCTCGTCCGAGTCGTAAGAGGCGCCGTGGCGGCCGGCGTCGGCGACGACCACGACCTTGAACTCGAGCCCCTTCGCTCCGTGGATCGTCAAGAGCCGGATGACGTCGGTTCCCTCCTCCTCCGCCACCGCCTCGAGCTCGGAGGCGCCGACCGTGTCCTGCTCGCGGACGAAGCGGACGAAGCCCTCGACGTCAGGGCCCCGCAGCTCCTCGTAGGAGCGGGCCAGGCGCGCGAGCTTGCGCAGGTTCGCGTAGCGCCGGCGACCGTCCCACTGGGCGAGGACCGCGAGGTCGTAGTCGTGCTCGGTCAGGATGCGCTCGCAGAGGCGCTCGAGCGAGAGCCGTGCTGCGAGCCCGGCGAGCCGGTCGTACCGCTGCCGGAAGGCCCGGAAGAGCCGAGCGTCGCGGTCGGAGAGCCCTGCGGGGAGCGAGCGCTCGAGTCCGACGAAGAGCGGGCGGCGCTCGGCCGACCGGCGCAGGTGCATGAGCGCGTCGTTCGAGACGCCGACGAACGGAGAGGCGAGCACGGTCACGAGCGCCTCGTCGTCGTAGCGGTTGTGCAGGAGCCGCAGGTAGGCGAGGAGATCGACGACCTGCTGTTGGTGGTAGTAGTCGCGACCGGTCGCGCGGAAGGTCGGCAGACCCCGCTCTCGCAGGGCCTGCTCGTAAATGCGCGCATCCGTGCCCGCGGCGAAGAGCAGGACGATCTCGCCCGGAGTCGCCTCGCCCGAGTCGACGAGCTCCTGCACGCGGCTCGCCACGTGCTTGGCTTCCGCCGCGCGCCAGTGCGTGCCCGAGTCGCGGTAGCTGGCCTTGTCGGTGACGAGGAGCTCTACTGCGGGGCCGAAGGCAGGATCGGCGAAGCGGCCGGCCGCGGAGAGCGGCTGGAACGAGTCGCCGAAGTCGGCCGAGAAGAGGTGGTTGATGACGTCGAGCACCTCCGGGCGCGAGCGGTAGTTCTCGGTCAGCGCGAGCACGCCGCCGGAGGCCTCGCGGCGCTCGCGGAAGACCTCGACGTCGGCGTGCCGGAAGCGGTAGATGGACTGGAACTCGTCGCCGACGAAGAAGACCTCGATGGGGCTTGCCGAGGAGCTCTCGGGCTCCTGGGGCGCCGCTGGCGGTGCGGGGCCGGAGGGAACAGTGCTCATTAGCACGGGCCCGGAGAGCACCGTGCCGTCAGCGGCGCCAGGTGGCGGCGGAGCCGGGCTTCGCCCGGCGGGAGCCGACACCGGCCAGGGGCGCGAGAGGAGATCGATCAGCTCGCACTGAAGCCTGTTCGTGTCCTGGAACTCGTCGACGAGCACCGAGCGGAAGCGCCAGCTCTCGCGCTCGCGGATCGAGGGGTGATCGCGAAGGAGGTCGCGGGCGCCGAGCTGGAGATCCTCGAAGTCGAGTGCCGACTCCCGTTCCTTGGCGGCGGCGTAGGCGTCGGCGAAGCGTCGCAGGAGCTCCTCGAGCAGCGACCGGTCACGGGCGGCGAGCTCGTCGAGCGCGGCCTGCTCGACTGCTCGTCGGGCCTCCTCGTAGCTCGCGAAGCGGTCGCGGGGGCCTCCACGGGCGGCCACATCGGAGAGATCGAGGAGGCGCTCGGTTGCAGGTACATGTTCCAAGAGCTCGAGGACCCGGGCTGCGCTATCCCGGGGAGTGTCGGCCGCCTGCATGCCGGCCGTGTCCTCGATCACGCAGCGCGCCGCCTCGCGCAGCTCCTCGACCCGCGCATCGAGCCCGGGCCGAGCGGCCACCTCGAGCACGAGGTCGCGGCCCGCCGAGCGCAGCGTCTCGTAGACGCCGGTCAGCATTCGCCGCAGCCCGCGCGCGCGATATGTAGCGAGCAGTCGGATCCGCTCCGAGTCATCCGAAACGCAGAACTCCTCGAGCGCGGTCTCGAACGCCTCGCCCGCGAGGACGCGCGCCTGGTTCTCGTCGAGGACGCGGAAGCGCGGATCGATGCCCGCCTCGAAGGGATGCGCCTTCAGCAGCCGGTGGCAGAAGCCGTGGATGGTCGAGATCCAGGCGCCGTCGAGCTCGCGCGCGAGGTCGTGCCGGCCGAGCTCCTTGAGGCGTCCGCGGATGCGCCCGCGCAGCTCGCCCGCAGCGCGCTCGGTGTAGGTGATCGCGAGCACCGAGTCGATCGGCAGCCCGCGCTCGCGGACCGCGCGGACGAAGCGCTCGACGAGCACGGTCGTCTTTCCGGTCCCGGCCCCCGCAGAGACGAAAACGAGCCCGGGCGCGTCGATTGCCGCCAGCTGCTCGGCGTTGGGCGCGCGGGTGTCCTCGACGACTGTCACGACCTCGCCACCCGGCACATCGACCAGAGCTCGCACCAGCTCGGACACGGGAAGCCGCCCTTGGGGTCGTGCTGCACGTCGCCCGTGCGGATCCGCTCGACGAACCGCGCCGCGTGCTCTTTCGCACGCTCGGTCTGGCCCCAGAACTCCTCCTCCTCCAGGTAGTCGCGCGCCGAGAAACCCGGGACGTCCTCCTTCGCCTCGGCCCGGAGCAGTCCCCGCGCATGCCGTTCTCCGGCGAGCGCGCGGTAGAGCCCGCCGAGAGGCTCGATCCCCACGAGGTCCCTGAGCACGAGCATGTAGAGGGGGATCTGCAGTCGCAGCTCGGATTCGATCTTCGCCGCCGAGTGCGCCGTCTTCCCCGACTTGTAGTCCTGGACGATCCCGCGCGCGCTGAACGGGTCGAGATCGATCCGGTCGATCTTGCCCGAAAGCGAGAAGCCGTCCACCTGCAGGCCGCGCTGGAGCTCGGGAGCGGAGCGGTCCGAGCCGAACGAGACCTCGAAGCGGCGCGGAACGAGCCCGAGCGGCGACCCGGTCTCCTCGCGGACGAAGTGCTCGAGGTCGCGCCAGAGACTCTCCTCCAGCTCTCGACGCTGCAGCTCGCCGAGCTCGATCCAGACCCCGCCCTCGATCGCCTCCGCCAGGCACTCGCGGAGGAAGACGAGGGCCTCTTCCAGGCGGTCTGAATCGACACGTTCAACCCCGAGGCGCTTTGGAACCCCCGAGAAGAATTTGAAGAGGGTCTGATGGGCGACCGAGCCTCGGAGGCGCGCGTCGACTTCGCCGTCTATCGTGCGCGGGTCGATGACGCGCTCCAGGAACCAGATCGACGAGCAGTCGGCGAAGCCTTCGAGCTCGGTGACCGAGAATGTCGACCGGCCCCGCAGCTCGTCGAGCAGGACCGGGTCGGTCAGCCGAGTCGACCGTGAGAAGGCAGCGCGCGCGCGCTCCAGCCTGCGCTCCCAGCCGTTCACGCGCGCGAGCGCGAGTGCCTCGTCCGGGTCCGACGCCCCAAGCGCGCTCAGGGCGCGGAGCCGCTCGCGCTCGGTGGGAGCTGCGTCGAGACGCCACGTGAGGGCAGCCAGCGGGCGCTTCCGCGTCCACCGGGCGACGTCCTCGCTCGCAAAGAGTGCACGCACCTCGTCCCAGAAGGGGCTCGGCTCTCGCGGCGACCCGTCGTCCGTCGACGCCTCGCGGACGAGGTAGAGACGCCTCGAGGGCCGGGTGCACGCGGTGTAGAAGAAGAACCGCTCTCGTGAGACCTGATCGGGCTTTGCCAACCTCGAGCCCCGCGAGCGCTCGTCGATCGAGCGTCGCTCTTCCTCGGCGAGGAACGGCGAGCCCTGCGGCCGGCGCGGCAGACTGCCTTCCTCCAGGCCGAGCAGGAAGACGATCTCGGTTCGGCGCGTCCGGGCGCGGAGGAGGTCGGTCACGGCCACGCGGCCGGGCTCGTCCCCGCGCCCAAGGCGCAACGTCGTTCGCTCGAGCGCCGCTATGAGCTCCTCGCGGGTCAGAGCACCGCCCAGGTCGAGCCAGGACTGCAGCTCGTCGAGCAGCTCCGCAACAGCCTTCTGAGCGCGGAGATCAAGCGCGGCGTCGTCGCCGACGGGCGGGGACTCGAGCCCGTAGGCGGCCCGCAGCATCGAGCGCGCCAGGAAGCGCACGGCTTCCACCGGATCCGTTGTCTCGCGGAAGGCGTCGAGCATACGCAGCGGCTGGCCGCGCAGCTTCAGCGTCTCCTCGACCACGCGCTCGGGCTCGCTGACGGCGCGGCCGCGCAGCCGGCCTTCGAGGTAGTCGACGTGCGCGCGGGAGAGGCCCGAGAAGGGCGAGCGCAGGAAGCCGTAGAGGTCGTGTCTTCCGCCACGCAGCCACTCGAAGCGCAGCAGCGAGAGGAGCGCCTGACCGAAAGCGGTCTTGCCGATTCGCAGCTTGCCTTCGATCGCGTACGGCACACCGAGCGCGCCGAGCGCAGTCTCGAGTTGGGCCCGCTGCCGGTCGAGGCTCGGGCAGATCAACAAGATCTGCTCGGGGGCGGTCCCGTTCCGAATGAGCTCGAGAAGCTCTTCGCCGACGAGCTCGAGCGTTCCTCGCGCGCCCGCACCCTCGAGGAAGCGGATCGCTCCGTCCAGCTCCGGCTCCTGCGGCGGCTGTTCCGCGAAGAGGTGGCGTTCGAGGTGCGCCAGCGCCGAGGGAGCGACCTCGGCATAGCGCGGCGGCAGCTCCTCGATGCGCCCGCCTGCAAGCGCGGTCAGGTCTTCCGAGGTGCGTCGAAGCGACTCGAACACGGGTCGATTCGGCTCGTAGGGAAGTGAGACGGTGACCTCGGTGCGGCCGGCGAGCGCCTCGAGGAGCCCCCACTCGGCGCCGGTCAGGTCCTCGAACCCGTACGCGAACACCGGGCGCCCGGCCCAGGCCTCGAGCTCGACCGCAACCCGCTCGGCCGCGTAGCGGCGCACGAGGTCGCGGTCCCAGAGCTCGAGCCGGTCGAGCTCCACCCGGTAGGCCGCGTACAGGCGAGCAAGATCGCCCTCGAGCTCGCCCGGATCGACGAGCCCTGACTCGAGCTCGGAGAGCGCGCCGGTGAGCGCGTCCGCGAAGCCCCCGAAGCGGGCCGAGCGGCCGAAGCCGTTGAGCGAGGCCGCCGAGACTGCGCTGCGCACGATCAGCTGGCGCTGCGCGTCGGTGACCACAGGCCGGCGCGAGCCTCCGTCGCGCGCGAGCCGTTCGAAGAGGTCGTCGAAGGTCCCGATCTCCCCGGAGAGGAGCACCCCGTGACGAGCAAGGAGCTCCCGCTCGATCCGCTCGACGTCCGACCCGTAGGGCACGATGAGCACCGGATCGCTGTCGAGCATCCCCAGGTAGCGCTCGAGCAGCAGGGCGACTTTGCCGGCATTCGCCGGCCCCGAGAGCAGCGTCAGACCCTGGCCGGTGGCCATCGACCTATCGTAGACCTGCGGTCCGACGGCCCGAGAAGCCGTTCTGCTTACAGACTCAGCCGGAAACCGGAATGTGCGTGAAACGCAGGCGGGCTACTTGCGGGCAGCTGCAGCCTTCGGCTTGCGGCCTCTGCGCGCAGCGGCATGTCCGGGCATCTCGCCCGCGCAATTGTCGCAGAGGTCAGCCTGTTTCGAGCCACGCCTGGCGTCGGTGTAGTTCAGTCTGAGAGTCGCGCCTTTGCCTTCGCCAACCTCGCGGCCGCAGTTGTCGCAAACGAGAACTGTCTTTCGTGCCATCTGATTTGTCCTCCTCGAAAAGGATCCGTCCGGGTGAAGGGTACCGCAAAGGCGAGGGAAATTCAGGCGGCAACTCGCGCCCGTCGAATTCGCCACGAACGCAACAATGCGAGGAGTGCACGCTCCTCTTGATCGAGACCACTATCGCGTGCACTGACGATACGCAAATGCCGAGGACGAAAGTCGTCGATGGTTCTACCGTCGAGATACTGCTCGACGACGGCGGGGCTCACATAGGATGAGCGGGCAACCGCGGCAGTATTTCCGAGTCGCTCTCCGACCGCACGCATCACGCCTGCCACAACTCGTCGCGCGTCTGTCTCGCTCTCGGGCAGGCCCTGCTCGGCAAAGGCGATCGCGGCCAGGAGCGTCCCTCCCCAGGTCCGGAAGTCCTTCGCCGTGAATTCCTCGCCCAGGTGCTCGCTGATGTACTCGTTCAGGCGAGCGCCGGTCAGATTGCAGAACGAGTCGTCGTAGCGATAACGGAAGAGCCGACTGCCTCCTGGAAGCGCAAGGAGCTCCTTCATCGCCTCCGCAAGCTCAGCGTCGACGACGGCCGATCGTACCCAGGAGCGATGCTTGCTCCGATAACGAAAGGTGATCTTGCCACCGCGAACCGAGACATGGCTCTTGCGCAGCGTCGTGATGCCGAACGTCTTCGTCGTCCGCGCATACCGATCGGTCCCGACACGAAACCAGCCGAGGTTGATCAGCCGCACGGCGAGCGCGCAGGTCCATTCCGGCTCGAATGCCTCGCCTGACAGATGCTTGCTCATCACCTTCCGGAGTTCCGGAAGGCGCTCGGCAAACCGCACCAGGCGGTCGAATTTCTCCTGCTCCTGGCGCGCGCGGAATTCGGGGTGGTAGAGGTACTGCCGCCGCCCGGCACGATCGATCCCGGTCGCCTGGAGCTTCGCCCGCGGTCGCGGCGAGATCCAGACGTCTCGCCAGGCCGGAGGAATTACGAGCTCCTCGATCCGCTCGATCTTCTCCCGATCGATGATCGGCCTCCCGTGCGCGTTGACGTAACGAAAGCTCCCCTTGCGGCCCCTGCGCCGCCAGCCCCCTCGCCGTGCCATGCGAGCCGTGTACCCCCGTTTGCAAGCGGTCAATCGTAGGATCCAGCGGATGGCCGAAACAACGGTCGCCGTTCTGGAGGGAGACGAGACCGGGCAGGAACTGCTCGAGGAAGCCTTGCGCGTGCTCGCGCCCGAGGTCGTCGGCCTCGACCTCGACCTCCAGCGATTCGATCTCTCGCTCCAGTCGCGGCGGGCAACGAAGAACGCGGTCGTCCACGAGGCGGCGGCGGCGATCCGCGAGTGCGGGCTCGGGCTGAAGGCGGCGACGATCACCCCGGAGGGGGCCGACGACGTCGGCTCTCCCAATCGGATCCTCCGCGAGGAGATCGGAGGACGAGTGATCGTGCGGACGGGTCGGCGCATCCCGGGCGTGATCCCGCACGGCGGCGTCCACGCTCCGATCTCTGTCGTCCGGATGGCGGTCGGGGACGCCTATGGGGCGAAGGAATGGCGTGAAGGCGAGGGCATGGACGAGGCGGCGTTCCGCACGGAGCGCATCGAGCGCCGCATCTGCCACGGCGTCGCCGAGTTCGCGTTCCAGCTCGCGGAGCGCACGGGAGCCAAGGTCTTCGGCGGGCCGAAGTACACCGTCAGCCCGGTCTACGAGGGGATGCTGAAGGAGGAGATGGACGCCGCTGCCGAGCGGCATCCGGACGTGGGGTACGACCCTCAATTGATCGACGCCACCTTCGCGCTGCTGATCGCCACTGCCGGCGACCCGCTTGTGATCCCCTCGCTGAACCGCGACGGCGACATCCTCTCCGACCTCGTCCTCCCACTCTTCGGCTCGATCGCCGGAGCCGAGTCTCTCCTCGTCGCCTTCGACGCCGACGATCCCGATCAGGTCACGGCCGTCATGGCCGAGGCCGCGCACGGCACGGCGCCGGCGCTGCAGGGCAAGAATGTCGCCAACCCCCTGGCGATGATCCTCGCCGGTGCCGCCCTGCTCGCCTACGCGGGCGAGCAGGGGGAGCAAGCATCGCGCGCGATCCGCGAAGCGGCGCTCGAGGCAGTGGCCGAAGGTTTCCGCACAGCCGACCTCGGCGGCCACGCCGCAACGACAGAGTTCACGGACGAGGTCATTCGACGGGTGAAGTCGAAGCTCGAGGTCTGGTCGACCCTCTAGAGGCGCTCGAGGCTGGTGACGCGGCGGCCTTCCCGCTCGAGCTTGCGGATCGCTCTGGCGACGGCGTCGGCGAAGTCACGGCCCGTAAGCTGGAGCTCCTCGTCGCCGCCCGGCTCGGTCGCGAGGCGGACGCGAAAGGCGCCGTCCGCAGTCGGGCCGAGCCGTCTCAGGAGCGGCTGCACGACGACGAGGAACACGTTCAACACCGCCAGTGCTGCGAGAGTCCGGTAGTAGCCGCTGTCGTCGATTTCCTCCCAGATCGCGGCCACAACCATGACCGTTATCAGCACGACGAGACTCACGGCCGAGTAGAAGACCGCCCGCACGGATTGTCGGTCGCCCGCACGCAGCCGCGTGGTCTGTGCTGAGATCTGGGTCGAGGCGACGGCAGCGGCGGCGAGCGTCCCGACGATCTTCCAGCCGCTCTCGCTGTCGTCGGCCAGCCAGAGCATGTACTCGAAGGCGGCGAAGAGTGCCGCCGTCAGGGCTATGGTCGCGCCCGCGAGCGTCGTAGAGCGGCCCTGCTCGAGCAGTACTGCAGCGGGCAGGGCGAGGAGGCCGCTGAATGAGATCGCGAGCGTCGTCAAGAGGACTCGCGCTTCCGTGTCGCGGAAGTCGCCGAGCAGGAGTACGCCGATCGCGAGCGCCGCCGTCGCCGCGAGCGACGTGATCGTGACGTACACGAGCAGCTGCTTGCCGGACATCTGAGCTGAGCGGGAGTCTACGAAGCTGCGGCTTCTTGCCACACAAGCGCGACGAGCTCGCCCTCGCCCCACGCCTCGGCGAAGACGGCGACGAGCTCGGGATCAAACTGCGAGCCGGCACAGCGCTCCAGTTCTTCGAGCGCATCCTGCACCTGCCTGGGGGTTCGGTAGGGGCGGATCGAGGTCATGGCGTCGAAGGAGTCGGCGACGGAAAGGATCCGCGCCTCGAGCGGGATTCGCTCCCCCGCGCGGCCACGCGGGTAGCCGGTGCCGTCCCAGCGCTCGTGATGATGGAGCACCGACGGCAGGATGTCCCGTGGCGCACCGAGGGAACGCAGCATGCGCACCCCGGCGGCGGGATGGCGCCGGACCTGGTCGAACTCCTCAGCCGTCAGCGGCCCGCGCTTCAGCAGCACCGCCGGCGGAACCGCGAGCTTCCCGACATCGTGGAGGAGCGCGCCCAGACGGAGCACGGCGAGGCGCTCGGTGTCGACCCCGATCCGCTTCGCCATCGCCTGGGAGAAGACGGTTACGCGCGACGAATGACCCCGCGCATAAGGATCGCGGGCTTCGATCGTGGCCGAGAGGGCGGCAAGGCTCCCCACAGACTCCGACTGTTCAAGACCGCGAGCGCAAACCCTCCTATGCCCGAAAGCGGGCGAGCAGCCACGCGTGCACCTCGGGCACCCGGCGCTCGGCCAGCGTGAGATGCCCATCCTCAGGCGAGAGGTGAGATTCGACGCCGGGAATGTGATCGGAGAGCCAGATGCCGTGTCCGAGAGGGACGAACTTGTCCTGCTCGCCCTGCCAGTGCAGCACGGGCACGCGGATCGAATCCAGATCGAATCCCCACGGCTGCGTGAATGCGACGTCGTCGTCGAACCATCCGTCGAGGGTTCCCTTCACGCCGACCCGCATGTTCTCCAGCAAGAAGGCGGCGATTCGACCGGTCAGCACTTCGCGGTCGGCCGGGCCCAGCAGGGTCTCCAGCACGTTGACGAGCTCATCAGGAGCTGTGGCGAGAAACTCCTTCCGCTCCCGTTCGAGCACGGCCAGGTGCGCCTCTTCACTCTCGAGGACAGCCTGGGTGTCCTCGATGTTCTGCTCGCCCATCCCCTCGAAGAAGTCGAGCCCGTCGGCCTCGAACGGCGCGACAGGCGCGAGCGCAGCAGCTGCCACGACTCGATCCGGCAGCAGTGCGGCCGTAGCGAGCGCGTGCGGCCCGCCGCCGGAGATTCCCCAGAGGCAGAAGCGCTCGATGCCGAGCACATCACAGACCGCGGCGGCATCTTCTGCGCAGGCGGCGACGTTCCGGCTCTTGTTGCGCGTCGAACCGCCGTAACCGGGGCGATCGTAGGAGAAGAGGCGGATCCCCTCCTTTTCCGCGTCGCGGAGATGCGGCTCGTAGAACAAGCTCGAGCCGGGCGTGCCGTGGTAGACGAGCATTGGAACTCCGGCCGGGTCCCCGCCCTCGCGGACCGCGAGCGTCCGCCCGTCCGGCGTCCTGACCTCGCGCATCGGCGGAGTCTAGAGTTCGGCTCGCATGAAGGTCGGCGTGCCGAAGGAGACCGCGCAAGGCGAGCGGAGGGTCGCGCTCGTGCCTGAGATCGTGTCCAAGCTCGCCGCGTCGGGGATCGACGTCGTCGTCGAGCCCGGCGCAGGCGAGGCCGCCTCGTTCACGGACGACGCCTTCAGGGAGGCGGGCGCGGCACTCGGCGACCCCTGGCCGGCCGAGCTCGTCGCGAAGGTGCGCAAGCCGAGCGAAGACGAGGCCGCGCAGCTCTCGGAAGGCCAGGTGCTCGTCGGCTTCCTCCAGCCGCTGACCGACCGCGAGGGCATCGAGCGGCTCGTCTCGCAAGAAGTAACGGCGTTCGCCATGGAGTCGATCCCCAGGATCACGCGCGCGCAGCCGATGGATGCGCTCTCGTCCCAGGCGACGGTCTCCGGCTACAAGGCGGTCCTGCTCGCCGCCGACCGGCTGCCCAGGTTCCTGCCGATGCTGATGACCGCCGCCGGCACCGTCACCCCCTCGAAGGTGCTCGTCATCGGAGCGGGCGTCGCCGGGTTGCAGGCGATCGCGACCGCGCGCCGTCTGGGCGCGGTCGTCTCCGGCTTCGACGTCCGGCCCGTCGTCAAGGAGCAGGTGGAGAGCCTGGGCGCGGCCTTCCTCGAGCTCGGCGTCGTCGGCGAGGAGACCGCCGGCGGCTACGCGCGCGAGCTCTCCGAGGAGGAGCAGCGCCGCCAGCAGGAGGAGCTCGAAGCCAGGATCGGCGACTTCGACGTCGTCGTCACGACGGCGCTGATCCCCGGACGGCCGGCGCCGAAGCTCATCCCCCGCTCCGCGATCGAGTCCATGCGACCCGGCTCGGTGATCGTCGACCTCGCCGCTGAGGCCGGCGGCAATGCCGAGCTGACGAAGCCCGACGAGGACGTGGTCCATCAGGGCGTGACGATTCTCGGGCCGACGAACCTCCCGAGCACGATGCCCTACCACGCGAGCCAGCTCTATGCGCGAAACGTCTCGGCGCTCGTGCAACACCTCGCGCCCGAGGGTGAGTTGCAGCTCGATTTCGAGGACGAGATCACGGCCGGGGCCTGCGTGACACGCAAGGAGGAAGTCCCGGCGTGAGCTTTCAGCTCGTCACGGAGATCACGATCCTGGTGCTCGCCGCCTTCGTCGGCTTCGAGGTCATCTCCAAGGTGCCGACGCTGCTGCACACGCCGCTCATGTCGGGCACGAACGCAATCCACGGGATCGTCATCGTCGGCGCGATCATCGTCATGGGCGCGCACCATCCCGGGTGGTTCATGCGGCTCGTCGCCTTCGTCGCCGTGATCCTCGCGACCGCGAACGTCGTCGGCGGCTTCGTTGTCACCGACCGGATGCTGGAGATGTTCAAGAAGCGCCCCGACGCATGAGTACGACGACAGCCAATCTGCTCTATCTGATTACGATCGCGGCGTTCATCCTCGCGCTGCGCTTCCTCTCCTCCCCGCGCCACGCGCGCCTCGGCGTCCAGATCGGCGCGGCCGGGATGCTCTGGGCCGTCGTCGTCACTCTGGCCCTGGACGAGGTCGTCACCGGCTGGTGGTGGATGGCGGCCGGCGTGCTGATCGGGTCGGTGATCGGCGTCGTCGGCGCCAGGAAGGTGAAGATGACCGCGATGCCGCAGATGGTGGCGCTGTTCAACGGCGTCGGCGGCGGCGCGGCGGCGCTCATCTCGCTCGTCGAGTTCCACGGCGTCTGGGCACCCGCGGGCGACGTCGGTGTCGAGCGGGGCATCGCGACCGTCTTTTCCGCGCTCGTCGGCTCGATCTCCTTCGCCGGCTCGATGATCGCGTTCGGCAAGCTGCAGGAGCTCGTCAGCGGCCGCCCGATCACCTACCCGGGACAGCAAGTCGGCAATGCGCTGCTGTTCGTCGGGGCAATCGCGCTTGCGGTCGTCGCCATGGGCTCGATCGAGTTCTGGCTGCTCGCGGCCGCGATCGGCGCGGCGGCGCTCTTCGGCATCGTCTTCGTGCTCCCGATCGGCGGTGCGGACATGCCGGTCGTGATCTCGCTCCTGAACGCGTTCACGGGCCTCGCGGCGGCCGCGACCGGCTTCGTCCTGCACTCGAACGTCCTGATCGTGAGCGGAATGCTCGTCGGCGCCTCCGGAACGCTGCTGACGACGCTGATGGCGCGCGCGATGAACCGCTCGCTCGCGAACGTCCTCTTCGGCGCATTCGGAAAGATCGTGGCGGCACCGGGAGCGGCGGCCGCCGGCGCCGACGGCGCCTCGGTGCGCTCGACGACGGCCGACGACGTCGCCGTCATGCTCGCGTTCGCACGGCGCGTCGTCTTCGTCCCGGGCTACGGGCTCGCCGTGGCCCAGGCGCAGCACGACGTCCGCAACCTCGCGGAACTGCTCGAAGAGAAGGGCGTGGACGTCCGTTACGCCATCCACCCGGTCGCCGGCCGCATGCCCGGCCACATGAACGTCCTGCTGGCCGAGGCCAACGTCCCCTATGACGAGCTCTACGAGATGGAGACGATCAATCCGGAGTTCCCGCAGACGGATGTCGTCGTCGTCATCGGCGCGAACGACGTCGTCAACCCGGCCGCTCGTAACCAGCCGGGGAGCCCCATCTACGGGATGCCGATCCTCGACGTGGACAAGTCGCAGAACGTCGTCGTCATCAAGCGCTCGATGTCCCCGGGCTTCGCCGGGATCGACAACCCGCTCTTCTACGACCCGAAGACGGTGATGCTCTTCGACGACGCGAAGGCGGCGATGGAGAAGCTGATCGCCGCCGTGAAGTCCGTTTGACCAGCCTTCCGTTTTTCTCAGCGCTCCATGTCGAGGCGGCGGTCTCGACGGAGCGTGCGTTCGAGGCCGTGCGCGAGGCATTCGTCGCGTACGCGCGCGGCGAGTGGTCGATGCCGCCGAAGGTCTATGTCCCTGCGTATCCGGCCGGCGACTTCCGCGCAATGCCCGCTCTCGGTGCCGGGCACGCCGCGCTCAAGTGGGTGACCTCGTTTCCCGGCAACCCCGCGCAGGGCCTGCCGACGGTCACGGGCCTCGTCCTGCTCTCGGACGCCTCGAACGGAATGCTGCGCGCTATGCTCGACGCGGCGGCGGTGACCGCACTCCGCACCGGAGCAGCCGCGGTGCTAGCCGCCGAGACGCTCGGGCGACCTGACGCTCAGACCGCGGCCGTCGCCGGCGCCGGGATCAACGGAAAGGCCGCGGCGCGCACCTTCATGGCCAGGGGCCGCGAGGTCGCGCTCTACGACGTGGATCCCGAGCGCGCCGCGAGCGCCGCCGACGAGCTGGGCGCCCGAGTCGCGACTCGGGAGGAGGCCCTCGGTGCCGACCTGCTCGTGACGATGACGCCGGGCCACGAGGTCCTGCTGCCCGAGGGTTCGCTGCGGCCGGGCCAGCATGTGAGCCTGATGGGCGCCGACGGCCCGGGCAAGGCCGAGATCGCCGTCGAGGAGTTGGTCCGAACGAACATCTTCTGCGACGACTGGGAGCAGGCGAGCCACAACGGGGAGCTCGTCCACGCGGTCGAGGCCGGCGTGGTCGCCCGCGAACAAGTGACGGAGGTCGGCGCGGTGCTCGTCGGCGACGCACTCGGGCGCACGAGCGACCACGAGATCACCAGCTTCGACTCGACCGGCCTGGCGATCCAGGATCTCGCCATCGCACTCGTCGCGATGAAGAAGGCCGACGAGCTGGACCTGCCGACGATCGAGCTTTAGCCGTTAACGCAGCCGCGAATATCAGGCAGGCCCGCCGACGCGCGCGCCGGTGCCATGTCGCTGCTCGACCACCACCTCGCCCGCCGCTTGCACCCCGGAATGCGAGGTGACAGCGGCGAGAAAGTCGTTGCGGTCCATCGCGTAGAGCTGCGAATCGGCGAGCGCCGTGACCGTCGCAGTGCGTGGCACGTCTCGAATCAAGGCGATCTCGCCGAAGTAGTCACCGTCGCCGGCGGTCGCGCGCACACCCGGCGCCACAACTTCCAGGTCGCCGTGGCGAACAATGTAGAAGCGGTCTCCGACGTCGCCCGCGCGAATGACGACGTCCCCCGCTACAACCGACACCGGCGTCAGTGTCGCCGCCAAGTGTTCCTTGGCCGCTATCGAGAGGGGCGCGAACATCGGCACACCCTCGATCACCGCAAGCTCCTCGGCAGGAGCCGCGACGCTCCGGTCGATTTCGACGAGTCCGCGCCACGTCACGAGTGTCAGCACAGGCAGGATCGCGCCGACGACGACGAGCGCCGGCCGCGGCCCGATCACACTGACGACCGCGGGCGCCGAGATCGAGCCGAGCGCGAGCGCACCCATCGCAAGTCCCCAGACGACGCCGAGGACGCGGGTCAAGAGCTCGTCGGGCACGACGCGCTGGAGCAGCGTGAATCCGGCGACGTCCTCGACGCTGTTGGCCGCGCCGACGAGCGCAAGCAGAACGAGCGCAAGGGCGAGGTACGGCCTCGGCGCGACCAGCGCAATGGGGAGACCCCAGACGACGAGGGCAAGGCCGAACGGAGTCGCGAGCCGACGCCCCACCAGCGCCAGAGCCGCGAAGGCTCCGACGAGGCCCCCGACGCCGATGGCGGCGGTCATGTAGCCCACCGCGCCCGGTCCGGCGTGGAGCACGCGAAATGCCGTGACGACGATGAGCACGTTCAGGCAACCGCGAACGAACGTCTGCGCGACTATCAATCCCACGACCAGCCGAGCCCTCCGAGCGCGCAGGACGGTGTGGTACCCGGCCAGCAGCGCCCGGCGCAGGCTCTGGGCACCGCTCGCAGCCGCTGTACGCATGCGGCCCTCAACGTGGACGCGCGCGAAGAAAAGCGCCGCAGCGAGCAAGGCGGCGCCGGCGAGCGCGAAGACAACACCCGGATCCGTCGCCGCGATGAGGACCCCGGCAACGAGCGGACCGACGAGAGTGGCAAGCCCTTCGATCGTCGAAGTCGCGCCGTTGGACGCGATCAACTCCTCAGGTGTCCGCGCGAGCGACGGCAGGAGCGCCTGCAGCGCGGGACGCAACAGCGTAGAGGAGAGCCCGAAAATGCTCGCCAGCGGGAAGATGACGTACTCGTTCCGGTCGACGAAGTACACCGCCGCCGAGCCGGCAAGGGCGAGACACCCGCCCGCGCTGATCGCTACGAGGAAGCGTTCACGGCGGAACCGATCGCCCACGAAGGCGGCGAACGGAGCGACGAGCGCGGCCGGCAGAAGACGCACGAGACCGGCGAGGCCCACCGCGAGCGTCCCGCCCACGTCATACGCGAAGACGCCCAACGCGACGAAGTTGGCCCACTCGGCCGCGACCGAAGCGCCCCACGCGAGCTCGACGCGGCGGAGCTGCACGTTGCGCAGCACACCGCTGATGCTCGACAACGCCCAGACGATCCGTTGCACGCACCGATTGAACGCCTTTCGCGCGCGTCGTTCAAGCGCTCGAGCGAGCGGATCAGACGCTAGGTCATATGGGCGACTAGGCCCACGGCAGTTCGCGCCAGTTCTCCGGCCGCCCGGGCTGCCAGTGCGGGAACGACGCGTACGCCTCGGCGGGCGAGCTCGTCTCCGTCTCGACGCCCGCGCCGTGGCGGCGGGCCGGCTCCGAGCTCGGGTAGACGATGCTCTTCTCCCTCGTTCGCCCGCCGGTCATGAAGATGACACAGGGGCCTTCCCAGCCCCGACGAAGACGTGTTCGGTGCCCGGCGGGCAGTGCACGAAGTCCCACGCCTGAAGCCGCCGCTCTTCCCCCTCGACGATCAGCAGGCACTCGCCGGCGAGGACAAGGAAGTCCTCCTGGTTCGATTCAGCGTGGTACAAGCCGCTCGCCTGCCCAGGTGCGATCACGGCCAACTTGAATCCCAGATCGGCGAATTTCTGCTCGGGGAGATCGGAGCGCTCGCGCAGAACGGGCATGTTGGCCTCGAACGGGCACGCAGCTCCAAAGGCGTCGCTCGTGATCCAGGCCGTGTCCCGGACGTTGACGACGAACCAGCCCTCCGTCACAGGTGCGAGGCCGGAACCCACCTCGGCAAGGCGTGCTTCCTCAACCATTCCTTCTCCTCTCGCGAGACCCGACAGCAACTCAACGCTCTTCGATAGCGTCTCAACAATCGAAATCTTCGGCTAGGGAAGGAGAGAGGGTATGAAGGGCAAGATCGTGCACGTGGAAATTCCCGCCGACGACACCCAGCGCGCGATGAAATTCTGGGGCGAGCTCGCCGGCTGGCAGTTCACGTCCTACGGAGATGGTGATGAGAGCGCGCCCGAGTACAACATGTTCGAGGGCGAGCCCGGCGGCGGGCTCTATCCGTCGCGTGAGGGCGAGAAGGGCATCATGGTCTACTTCGAGACCGATGACATCGACGCGGAAATCGACCGCGTCCGCGAGCTCGGGGGCAATACCGAGGACAAGATGCCCGTCCCGAACATGGGGTGGTTCGCGCAAGGAAAGGACACAGAGGGCAATCAGTTCGGCATCTGGCAGAGCGACGAGAGCGCACCGGTGCCCGAGGGCATGGGCGCACAGACGAGCGCGTCTTCCTAGAACAGACGGGCAGGATCGAAGAGCTGGAGCTCAGGCGGGGGTCGTCCAAGGATGGCCCCCGCCACGAGCTCGCCACATGCGAGGCCGAGCACGTTCCCGTGCCCTGAGTAGCCCGCGGCGACCCAGAGGCCTTCCCGGCCCGGGATCGGCCCTGCCAGCGGGAGCCGGTCCTCGGTGGCGCCGAAGATCCCCGACCACCTGTACGCGATCCTCGGCGGCTCCCCGAGCAGCCGCGCCGCGAGGCCTTCGAGCTCTTGCTGAATGGCGTCGGTCACGGCCTCCTCGCCGGTGTACTCCTCTTCGAGGCTCGCGTCGCGGCGCCCACCCAGGACGAGATTTCCCTCAGGAGTCTGCTGCCAGTAATCGAAGCCGTGGCGAGCGTAATGCGGGCAGTCGAAGAGCCGCCGCTCGAGTGGCTCCGTGGCCAGCACCTGTCCCCGCACCGGCCGGATTGCGCGATCCAGCGGCTCGAACAGGTCGCGCGTGTATCCGTCTGTCGCGATCACGACCTGGTCGGCGTCGAGGGCGTCGAGGGACACGACTCTGCTCTCCTCGACGATCCTCGCGCCCGCCGCGACGGCCTGCGCGGCCAGCCGCCGCACCCAGCGCGCGGGCTGGAGCGCGCCATCGCCCGGATGCCGGATCGCCGCAACGAAGAGGTCGTCCAAGGGTGGCTCGAGCCGGTCGACCCAGTCCGCGGCGAAGCCGTCCTCGCGCAGCGCCTCGTACTCGGCCCGCACCTCGTCTAGCTCCTCGGCGTCGGCGAGCCGGAGGCTGCCGACGCGCCGAAACGCGTCTCCGGCGAGCTCCTCCATCCGGTCGAGGTAGCGCTCGCTGAGCCGCCAGAGCTCGGCGGCAGTCTCGTGCCCCAGTTCGCGCCCCGCCCAGGGATAGGGCATGGCGGCCCCACGGAGGGCGAAACCCCCGTTGCGCCCGCTCGCCCCCGAGGCCACTCGCCGCTCCTCGTGGACGCGCACAAGGAGGCCGCCCTCGGCGAGAGCGAGCGCGCACGCGCAGCCTGTGACGCCGGCGCCGACGACCGCCACGTCGGCGCGGCCCTCGGCGTGCGCCGCGGCGAGCACCTGGGCGGGCTCCGCGAGCCAGTACGACTCGGTCATGTCTCGATGCTATTCAGCCCGCCCGGTACATACCTCCCGATGCGATCGCGACCCCTGCCAGCTCGAGCTCCGTCAGCGCCGACGCCAGCGCGCCCGCGTCGAGCCCTGTGGCGCGCGCGAGCTCGTCGGCGCTCGCCGGCGCGTCGCGGAGGCGCGCGAGCACCACATCGGCTGCCGGGCCCAGCTCCACCGCCTCGGTCGGCGCCTGCTCGAGGCCGAACAGCTCGAGCACGTCGTCGGAGCTTGTCAGCGGCGTCGCCCCGAGCCGGAGAAGATCGTTCGCCCCGCGCGAGAGCGCCGAGGTGATCTCACCCGGCACCGCAAACACCTCGCGCCCTTCCTCGAGCGCGAGGTCGGCGGTGATCAACGCACCGCTTCGCTCTCTCGCCTCGACGACCACCGTTGCCGCCGAGAGCCCGGCGATGATTCGATTACGGGCCGGAAAGCGCCACGGCGCCGGCTCGACACCCGGTGCGTACTCGGAGACGGCGAGCCCAGTCGCCCGGATCCGAGACGCAAGCTCGGCGTGCGCCGCAGGGTAGTCGCGATCGATCCCGCAGCCGAGCACGGCAACCGTCGCCCCTCCCGATTCGAGCGCGCCTCGGTGGGCCTCGCCGTCGACGCCGCGGGCGAGGCCGCTGACGACGACAAGGCCGGCCGCGGCGAGCTCGCGACCGAGCATGCGGGCGACCTGCGCACCGTAGGGTGAGCACGAGCGCGCCCCGACGACCGCGACCGCGGGCCGGCGCAGGAGCTCGACCTCCGCGGCTCCGCGTACGAAGAGCCCCGCCGGCGGATCGTGGATCGCGCGCAGGAGCGGCGGAAAGTCGTCGTCAGAGCGGGCCAGCCAGCGAACGCCTCCTGCCTGCAGCCGGCCCAGGTAGCCGGCTTCGTCGAAGCGACGGGCAAAGAGGGCGAAGGCTCGCCCCTGGGGCGCACGGATGACGTGCGCGTCGCGTTCGGCTGCGAAGGCCGCGAGCGCGAGCTCGGTCATGCCGTCCCGAGCTCGGTCGGCGACCGGTAGGCGAGAGCCTCGGCCAGGTGCTCGGCGCCGACGCCCGGCTCGGCCGCGAGCGCAGCGATCGTCTCCGCGACGCGCCGCGCCCTGGCACGACCACGGCCCGAGAGCGGCAGGCGCTCGACGGCGCTGTCGAGGAGCTCGGTCGCGTCCTTCGACCACTTCGGGCGCCCAGCTTCGATGCGCTCGCGCGCGGCGGCGACTCGACCACGCACCGGCTCCGAGGGCTCCGCCGCCGCGGCGGCAAGCTCAGCGGCGCGCGGGCGCGGCATCGCTACGACGAGGTCGAAGCGGTCGAGCAAGGCGCGTGAGAGCTTGTCGCGGAAGGCGGCGAGCCGCTGCGGAGAGCACGAGCACTCCGCCGCCGGATCCCCCCGCGCGCCGCACTGGCAGAGATTCATCGCGGCCACGAGCTGAAAGCGGGCCGGGAAGATCGCACGCCCGCCGGCCCGCGCGATGCTGACCACCCCGTCTTCGAGCGGCTGGCGCAAGGCCTCGAGCGCGGACCGCTGGAACTCCGCGAACTCGTCGAGCACCAACACCCCGCGGTGAGCGAGGCTGACCTCACCCGGCTTCGGCCCCGAGCCGCCGCCGACGATCGCGGCCACCGAGCTGCTGTAGTGCGGCGCGCGCAACGGGCGAGAGGTGACGAGCGGCCGGTCAGCGGCGAGCAGGCCCGCCACCGAGTGGATGCGCGTTACCTCGAGCGCCTCAGCCGGCGTCAGGCTCGGCAGGATCCCCGGCAGCCGGCGCGCGAGCATCGTCTTCCCCGTGCCCGGCGGCCCGGCCAGGAGGAGGTTGTGACCACCCGCGGCGGCGATCTCCAGCGCGCGCCTGGCCCGCTCCTGGCCACGAACGTCCGCGAGGTCGAGCGACAGCGGCTCCGGCGGATGCCCGTTCCCCTCGACGTAGGGCTCGGGCTCGCCTTCTCCGCGCAGGTAGGCCGCCGCCTCCGCGAGATGACGCACCGGCACCGGATCGATTCCCGCGAGTGCAGCCTCGGGCGCCGAGCTGGCTGCACAAAGGATCCGCGAGAGGCCGGCCTGCCGCGCGGCCTCGGCCAGCGCCAGCACGCCCCCGACCGGACGCAGCCGGCCGTCGAGGGCAAGCTCGCCCACTGCGGCGTGGTCGGCAAGCCGCTCTCGGGGAAGCTGGCCCGATGCCGCCAAGATCGAAAGGGCGATGGGAAGATCGAAACCGGAGCCTTCCTTGCGCAGGCCCGCCGGAGCGAGGTTGACCGTAATGCGGCGCACCGGCCATTCGAGCTCAGCCGAGGCAATGCCGCTGCGAACCCGCTCCTTCGCCTCCTGGCACGCGCGGTCGGCGAGCCCCACGATCGAAAATCCGGGCACGCCGCGCTGGAGGTGCGCTTCCACCTCGACGCGGCGGGCCTCGAGCCCGACCAGCGCATGCGTGACCGTGCGCGCCAGCACGTGGCCAGGCTAGGCGGGACGCGCGCGCATGTCTGTGCCGGAACTGCGCCGAAAGCGTCTCGTCGCGCTCGGCGGAGTTTGCCCGCGGCTCCGGCAGGATAGAAACGTCGGTATGGAGGGAAAGCCGGGCAAGCTCCTGGGCCTGCTCTCCGTCGGCGGACTCCTCGTCGCGACCGCATCAGCAGCGACGGCGCCGGTACCGGTCAAGACCAGCACCCGTAACGAAAGCACGCCTGCAGCCGGCGGCGTGTACTTCTCCTGGGCGAAGAGCAGACGGGGGCATCCACGTGTCTACGACGTGTGGGCTCAGCGGGAAGGCTCGAGCCCCTTCAAGGTGAACGGTCCAGGGACCTCGGGCTGGTCCGGCGGAATCGACGGGACGCGGCTCGTGTACCAGCAGCTCCGCAAAAGGAACTCGGACCTCCGCTTCTTCGACCTCACGACCCGACGCCGCAGCAATCCACCCGCCGGTGTGAACACGAAGCGCTGGGAATGGCGACCGACGATCTCCGGTGACTGGCTCCTCTTCGGTCGAGGTGTCGTCTTCGGCCTCTCGCAGTCCGTGATCCTGCGCAACATCGTCACCGGCGAGCAACGGGTGCTCGACACCCTCCAGAGCAAGGCTGGCTTCCTACAGGCCGGCCAGGTGGCCGGTAATTACGCGGTCTGGCTGAAGTGCACCTCGCGAACGAGCTGCAAAGTCTTTCGCTACGACATCGTGAACGGAACAGCGACGCAGATGCCGGCGACCGGCCAGGTCCTCTATGCGCCGTCCGTGACGTCGACCGGGACGACCTACTACGGACGCAGCGGCCCGGCCTGCGGGGGTTCGGCGGAGCTCGTCAAGACCACGCTCGACGGCGGGACGGTTGTGCTCTATTCCTTCCCGAGCGGGCAGGATTTCTCCGTCAGCTATGCCGAGCTCGTGGTGACGCTGCCGCCGATCCCGATCACCACGTCGAGGGTCTATTTCGATCGCACGCTCTGCCGCTCGGGCCGCACCGACATCTACAGCGTCAGCGACGCCGAGCGCATCCCTCCGGCCTCCCGCTAGCTCCGCGCGACGATCACGTCCTCGAAGAACTCCCCGGCGCGGCGGCCGGTCTGCTGGCCGGCGGCTTCGGTTAGACGGGGCGGCCGGCTAGGGCTTCACGAAGGTCGTCGAGTTGTTCCGTGTACTCCTCACCCACTCGGCGATAGAGGTTGAGGAGGAGATCATTGGTCCCCTCGTCATCTCCGACAAAGTTCCAAAATTCTCCGCCGAGCCTGACTTCGTTGGCAAAGTCGAAGAATCTCGCCGGGTAGGGATGTGCATACGCCTCGGGGGTTCCATACGGGTTGTATGGGACTCCCCACCAAACGAAGACGCTGTCTTCGCGAATCCCCAGAGCGGTGAGGAGCCTTTGTTTCATCTCAATGCATTGCCCCTTGTTCGGCTTAGGACTCTTGATCTCGAAGTAATGCTCTTCGCCGTCATGGGTTTTGACGTAGAGGTCGATACGAGTCCTTTCCGGAACCTCTGCGCCGAACGCATCAAGTAGCTGTTGACGTTCGTAGCGATGATCAGGCGCGGTCGCCGCATGTTCGAGTTGATCAATGCGCTGAGTGATGAACTCGCGGCCTAGGACCGGAAGGCTCCCCGCCAAGTCATACGCCCGGTGAGCCTCTGCATGAACATCGCTCGCTATCGCGAGTGCGATCCGCTCATGGCGATTTCCGAGCGCCGTCGAAAAACCCCGTTCGCCGAGACCACGGATTCCAGGAACGAGTGCATCATGAAAAGGCGCAAGGATTCCGTTCGGCGAACTTCCCTCCTCCTCGATTCGCCGTAACTCTTGGTATTGCTTCGCGATCCATGCGTCCATGAACGCGCGGAGAAGCGTCTTGATCTCCGCCTGCGTAGGCTCGCCGATCACATGAACCGTGCCCTTCAGCGACTTCGACAGACGAGAACGTCCTCAAAAAACTCGCCTGCGCGACGCCCAGTCCGACGATTGACATGCCGCTTCAGGCGGTCTTCAAGTATGAGTCCGGCCTCGTCGAGAATCGAAGGATAGAGGTTGCGACTGTCGTTAACGATGATGACGACTGGCGCACCTGAAGCCATGAACCGGCGGGCGTTGCGGAAGACAGCGGCGATCCCCGACACGTAATCTTCAATCGCGCGACGACTCGTCCCCGTTTTCGCGGCACCGATCTCATGCTCGCGAAGATCTTGGAGTCCCAGGAGTTCGTAGGCGTATCGGTGCTGTTCGTGGTAGTCGATGAGTCCTGGATAGGGCGGCGAAGTGATGATTCCCTGGACATCGGCTTCGATGTCAACAAAGCGCGCATCGTCGTGAATCACCTTTACCGAAGCCGCCGTCCGAATATTGGAGAACGCGCGGATGCGTCGCACGGTATCTGTCGTATACCGGCGCAGGAACTTGGACGCCTCGCGGACCGGCGAGCACGTCCGCCGATGCTTATGGCACCAATACGATTTGCGGATCGGCGTTCGCGGAAAATCGAGGTCGAAATGCGTCGTTAGACGCGCCGAGCGCGCCGAGCGCGAGAGGATGACTCGCGCTACGTCCCACGCTGGATTCTCGAGCGTCGCACCTGTTACGCACTCGTACGCAAGCAGCTCGCGGAGAGTCTGCGGGGCGTACCACATCCGTAGCCATTTGCTCGCATCGGCGACTTCCACGACTTCTTCTGTTTGCCGCGCGAGCTCGAGCGCGCCTCGTAGGGTCAGATCAAGCGTCCCGAGCGAATACGAGCTCGTCTTAACACGCGCCAGCAGGCAGTTGAACGCAGAAATATCACAGCCGATCGCGGAAGCGCCGAACGCATTCGCCTCGACGAGAGTCGTGCCCGACCCGACGAACGGGTCGTATAGGCAGTCGCGCGGCGAGAAGTACCGCTCGAGGAACACGTCGACGAGCTGTGGAATGAACTTTCCGAGATAGGGATGAAGAGCATGGACGTGCTTCGTCCGCTGCACCTGGGGCAACTCGCTCTCCGACCAAGATAGGTCGAGAGCGATTTCCGAGTAAAGCGTCTTCTGGGTCTTCCCTGCCATGGGAGTCAGTCTAAGAACCAAGGCGGATGCCTAAATGCGCCATTGTCAGCACTTGGCGAGCCGCCGGACGCCCTCGCTCCGGCGCGTGAGGACCGAACCCGCTCGACCTCAGAAGGCGTTTCCAACACGCTCTATCTTTCCCGTCCGCTCCGCGGCGACGTCGAAACGCAGCTCGCAGGTGCTCAGCTCGGGATGCACGGCGAGCCACGCCTCCGCCGCACGAGCGATGCGCCTCATCTTCTCGGCGGTGACCATCTCGAGCGGGTCGCCGCGTTCTACTCCACGCTTGGCTTTCACCTCGCAGAAGACGATCGTTCGGGCGCGGCGCACGACGAGGTCGAGCTCGTAGCCGCCGACCCATGCGTTCGCGGCCAGGATTCGATAGCCGCGCAGCCGGTAATGCCACAGGGCGCGGCGTTCCGCACGCGAACCGATCGCGCGCGTACTACTACTGGACCGCG
>DASWDJ010000045.1:0-2455 GCA_036395295.1 Gaiellaceae bacterium
CGCGCGCGACTGGACGAACTGCGCGGCGAGTGATCGAGACCAGGATCGAAAGGAGCTGAGATGGGATTTCTCGACAAGGCGAAGGCGGCAGCGGAGCAGGCCGCGACAAGGGCAAAGGAGACGGCCGGCGAGCTGCAGACGAAGCGTGAGCTCGGCCAGACCTACGACGAGCTCGGCCGCCGGACGTTCGAATTGGTCGAGTCCGGCGAGGTGTCGTCGACGACGCTCGATCCGCTCGTCGAGCGAATCCGCTCGCTGAAAGCACAGCTCGAGGAAAACAAGCCGGTCGCGGCTGCGACCAGCCCGGAGCCACCCGGGTCGGGCGCACCGCCCGCGTAACCTGGATCGAGTGATTCTCCGGCGCCTCCCCCTCCAGGGGAGGCCCGGGGACGAAGCCCTCCCTATCTTCAGCCCAATTGTGGCGCTGCGGCGCGCCGCGTTGATGCAGGGAAGGACGACATGCGGCGGAAGACCTTGGCGGGCACGGGCATTTCGTGCGAGCGTTTCGTGGGGTAGCGGCATCCGCGTCGCCAACTTCTCGCTGCAATCGGGCATCGCGACCTCCTTCAGGTACGACCCGCTCGACCAGGCCGTCGAGCGGCTCTGGCAGGCCGGGGTCGTCGTTGTCGCGGCCGCGGGCAACTACGCGTCCGGCGGCGCGCCGAGCAGCGTCCTGTTCTCGCCGGCGAACGACCCGTTCGTGCTCACGGTCGGGGCGCTCGACATCAACGACTCGCCGTTGTCCGGAGACGACTTCAACGCTCCGTGGTCGGCCTACGGCTACACGGTCGACGGCTTTGCGAAGCCGGAGATCGCCGCACCCGGGCGGTACATGATCGAATGGGTTCCCTCGGGCACGAGCCTTGCTGCGGAGCGCCCGTACGCCGTCGTGAAGGGCGGCATGCAGCTCTCGGGCACGTCCTTTGCGGCACCAATCGTCTGTGGCATCGCCACGACGCTGCTGATTGCGCATCCCGACTGGAAGCCGGACCAGGTGAAGGGCGCGCTGATGCGCGGGGCGTCTGCCACGCGTGCGACCGCGCTGTCGGCGGGCGTCGGCGAAGTGAAGGTCCAGACGACGCTCATCGACTGGTCGGCGCCGCCGAATCCGAATGCTCGGCTGAACCAGTTCCTCGTTCCGGATCCGAACGGCGGGACGTACCCGGTGTTCGATTCGGCGAGCTGGCTCAAGGTGGCGTCCGAGGACGCGTCCTGGAACAGCGGGTCGTACATCGACGCGTCGTGGAACTCGGCCTCGTGGAACAGCGCGTCCTGGAACAGCGCGTCGTGGAACAGCGACTCGTTCGACAGCGCGTCGTGGAACAGCGCGTCGTGGCTGAAGGTGCTCGCCACCGACAACGCCGCGCGCGAGTCCGCGGGCGACGGCTAACCCTCCGGCCGGACGCCGGCACGATTAGATCGAACTGAGCTGTACGACCGACGGCGCCCGGCCACACACCGGGCGCCGTCGCAGTTTTGGTGACCGTTCGGCAGGGCGCCGCATTCCTCGATCGAGGGATTTGCGGCTCCTCCCCCAACGGGGGGAGGTCGCAGCGGTGATCACCGCTTACGGTCAGCCAAGTCTGCGGCGCAGCGGCGCGTCGCACCGAGAACGGGGAAGGACTTACATGCGGCGGAAGATTCAAGTGGGTGGCGGTACTCGTGCAAGCGCGTTGTGGGGAACCGGAGGTCGGGGTCCTCGCTCGGCGTGCATCCTGACTGGACGCCCGATGACGTCAAGGGCGCGCTGATGCGCGGCGCGAGCGAGACGAAGGCGGTTTCGCTCTCGGACGGCGTCGGCGAGGTGAACATCAAGGAGGTGCTCTCCGACAAGACGGCGCCGCCCAATCCGAACGCGGCGCTGAATGAGTTCCTCGTGCCCGATCCGAGCGGCTCCGCCTATCCGGTCTTCGACTCGGCGAGCTGGCTGAAGGTGGCGCAGGGGGATGCCTCCTGGCACTCCGCCTCGTGGGCCGACGCGTCCTGGAACACCGCCTCCTGGCACAGCGACTCCTTCCTGAGCGCGTCCTGGAACACGGCGTCGTGGCTGAAGGTCCTCGCGGCGGACAACGCAGCGACCGAGACAGGAGGTGACGGTTGATGCTCTGGCCTGTCACATGGCCCGGCGCCTGGGCGATTCGCAAGCCCCGGGCGCACCGCAACTAGTCGGCGCTCTGGTCGAAGACGACCTCGTAGCGCTCGACGGCGGTGCGGCGGCCACTGAAGTTCTCGAAGACGTCGCCGAGCGCGCGAGGCATTTCCTCGTCGAAGATCTGCTCGGCGGCGTTCATGTTCTCCTCGGAGTCGAACAGCGCGATCGAGAGCATCTTTCCGCTCGAGCGGTCGGCGAGATCCACCGCCCGCTGCAGGCCTCGCATCTCCTTGATGAGAGGTTCGACGCGTTTGTTCGCCTCCTCCATCGCGTCGGCGGAAGCGTCGAAGTCGACACCTTCAA
>DASWDJ010000046.1:0-4007 GCA_036395295.1 Gaiellaceae bacterium
GTTACCCAGAGCAGCGCGGCGGCCCCAATCTGGACGACGATCGGAAGCAGCCCTCCGTGATCGCCCAACCCGAAGACGAGCAGCTGCACCGGCCCGACCTGCACGCTCGGATCGGCAAAGACGTTCGCCCAGTCGGCCGAGAACAGCCGGTCTGAGACATGCAGGAAGAAGGGCAGGTCGCCGGTGTCGTCCGGCCGCACGAGCAGGGCGACACAGGCCGCAGCCGCGAGGACGCAGGAACCGAGCCAAGCTCTCACCCTCGAGAAATCGGCTCCTTCCAGCCTCTTCTTGAGCCGAGGGGCCCAGCCCGGACGTGTGCTGGCAGAATGGCCGGACTGTGAAGACCAAGGTCGAAGAGCTACCCGAAAGCCGCGTCCGTCTCGAGGTCGAGGTTCCGAGCGACCATGTGAAGCACGCCGTCGAGCACGCTACCTCCGATCTGGCCGCGAGCACCAAGATCCCCGGCTTCCGCAAGGGCAAGGTTCCGCAGAAGGTGCTGGAGGCCCGCGTCGGCCGCGACCGCATCTTCACCGAGGCCGTGGAAAGTCACATCGGAGGCTGGTTCTGGAACGCGGCCGAGGAGGCGAGCATCCGGCCGGTCGCCCAGCCGAAGCTCGACTACGAGGTCCCGACCTCCGAGAACGAACCGTTCAGCTTCACGGCCGAGGTCGCAGTCCAGGCTCCTCCGGAGGTGGCGGATTGGAGCGGGCTCGAGGTGCCCGCGCCGGAGCCGGAGGTGCCCGAGGAGCTCGTCGAGCGCGAGCTCGAGGCGCTGCGCTCGTCAGTCGCGAACCTCGTGCCCGTCGAGGGCCGACCCGCGAAGGACGGCGACGTGCTCGTCGTCGACCTCGTGGACGAGACCGGGGAGGCGCAGCGCGACTACGTCGTCCAGCTCGGCGCCGGGCGGCTGATCGAGGAGATCGAGCGCGGCCTCCGCGGGCTGAGCGCGGGCGAGACGCGGAAGGTCAGCTTCACCTCGCCCGAAGGGGAGCAGAAGGAGGCCGAGCTGACGCTGAAGGAGATCAAGGAGCCGGTCCTGCCGCCCCTCGACGACGAGCTCGCCCGGGCCGCGAGCGAGTTCGAGACGCTCGAGGAGCTGCGCACCGAGATCGAATCGCGGCTCCGGGAAGCGATCCAGGCCGAGCTCGAGGCCGACTTCCGCGCCGCGGCGGTCGACAAGCTCGTCGAGGCGTCGCAGGTCGAGGTGTCCGACTCGCTCGTCGAGGCGCGCGCCGCCGAGCTTCTCGGCGCGATGCTGGGCTCGCTCGAGCGCCGGGGCCTCGACGCCGAGACCTATCTGCGCGTCACCGGCCAGTCGGCCGAGCAGCTCCGCGAGACGCTGAAGGCGGAGGCTCGCCGCGCGATCTCCCGCGAGCTTGTCCTCGAGGCCGTCGCGGACAAGCTCGGGATCGAGGTCGCCGACGACGAGGTCAGGGACCTCGTCCGACAACAGGCCGAGGCCGCGGACGAGAACGCCGACGAGGTCATCGAGCAGCTCTGGCAGAGTGGCCGCCACGAGCGCCTGCGGGCCGACCTGCGTCTGAAGAAGGCGCTCGACCGGATCGTCGACGACGTCAAGCCGATCCCGGTCGAGCTCGCCCGCGCTCGCGAGAGCATCTGGACCCCCGAGAAGGAAAAACCCGAAACTGCTGCGAAACTGTGGACCCCCTAGGTAGCAAGGAGCCTGCATGACCGAGCCCTATAAGAACGTCATTCCGATGGTCATCGAGCAGACGTCACGAGGCGAGCGCGCCTTCGACATCTACTCGCGGCTGCTGAACGAGCGCATCATCTTCCTCGGGACCCCGGTCGACGATCAGATTGCGAACCTGATCGTCGCCCAACTCCTGCATCTCGAGTCGGACGATCCCGACAAGGACATCTCGCTCTACATCAACTCACCGGGCGGCGTCGTCTATCCGGGCCTCGCGATCTACGACACCATGCAGTTCATCAAGCCGGACGTACAGACGATCTGCGTCGGCATGGCGATGTCGATGGGCGCAATCATCCTCGCCGGCGGAGCGAAAGGGAAGCGGATGGCGCTGCCGAACTCCAAAATCCTCATCCACCAAGGCTCGGCGGGTTTCCACGGCCAGCCGACCGACATCGAGATTCAGGCGCGCGAGGTGATCGGGCTCAAGCGCCTGATGGAGGAGATTATGGCGACGCACACCGGCCAGGATCTGGAGAAGATTTCGAAGGACATGGATCGCGACTTCTACATGACCGCCCAAGAGGGCCAGGAGTACGGCATCATCGACAGCGTCATCGCACATCGCTAGGTCGAGGGCTAGGCAGAGATGCTATTTCGGTGTACAAGGAGATAGGGGATGGCTAGGGCAAGCGAGGGAAACGAGCAGCTTCTCTGCAGCTTCTGCGGGAAGTCGCAGCGCCAGGTCAAAAAGCTGATTGCTGGACCTGGGGTCTACATCTGCGATGAATGCATCGATCTCTGCAACGAGATCATCGACGAGGAGCTGACCGCCCCCGCGCAGCTCGACCTCGAGAACCTGCCGCGGCCGAAGGACATCTACGCCGTCCTCAACGATTACGTCGTCAGCCAGGAAGACTCGAAGCGGACGCTCGCGGTCGCCGTCTACAACCACTACAAGCGCGTGCAGATGGGCACCGAGGAGGCCGACGTCGAGCTTCAGAAGTCGAACATCCTCCTGCTCGGGCCGACCGGGTGCGGGAAGACGCTCCTTGCGCAGACGCTCGCGCGGATCCTGAACGTCCCGTTCGCGATCGCCGATGCGACGGCGCTGACCGAGGCCGGCTACGTCGGCGAGGACGTCGAGAACATCCTCCTGAAGCTGATCCAGGCCGCGGACTTCGACATCAAGAAGGCCGAGACCGGGATCATCTACATCGATGAGGTCGACAAGATCGCGCGCAAGGCGGACAACCCGTCGATCACGCGCGACGTCTCCGGCGAGGGCGTGCAGCAGGCGCTGCTGAAGATCCTCGAGGGGACGGTGGCCTCGGTGCCTCCGCAGGGCGGGCGCAAGCACCCGCACCAGGAGTTCCTGTCGATCGACACGACGAACGTCCTGTTCATCTGCGGCGGCGCGTTCTCGGGGCTCGAGAAGATCATCGGCAAGCGCACGGGCAAGAACGCGGTCGGCTTCGGCGCCGACATTCGCTCGCGCCACGACCACGTGGCCTCGGAGCTGCTGTCGGACGTGATGCCGGAGGATCTGCTCTCGTACGGTCTGATCCCCGAGTTCATCGGTCGGCTGCCGGTTGTCTCCGCCGTCCACCAGCTTCAGCGTGAGGACCTCGTCCAGATCCTGACCGAGCCGAAGAACGCGCTCGTCAAGCAGTACCAGCGCTTCTTCGCCTACGACGACATCGAGCTCGTCTTCACCGAGGACGCGCTCTGGGAGATCGCCGACAAGGCGCTCGAGCGCGAGACGGGCGCGCGCGGCCTCCGCTCGATCATCGAGCACGCGCTCCTCGACGTCATGTTCGAGCTGCCGTCGCGCACCGATGTCTCGAAGTGCGCGATCACGAAGGAGACGATCGCGAACGACCTGAAGCCGACGCTCGTCACGAGCGCCGGCTCCGACGAGCCCGAAGAGCTCGCCGAAGAGTCCGCTTAGAGCGCCTAACAAAAAATGATCTCTCCGGCTGGAGGAGCTGGAGGTGCTTGCGGCCGGGGTAGCGGTGGCGCCGCCTTACCTGCGGGATCAGCGGCTTGATCAGCTCCCACAACTCATCCGAGACGAGCGGCCTCGCCATCGTCGCCATCCTTTCGCATGAGGTTGGCGACGCTGGCTTCGTTGCCGGATCTCAGGTCCCTGTCTCGGAAGACCGAACGACCGAGACGTTGCGCGAGATGCGTGTCCACTGAGCCGAAGAGACCGATCACCGCGTTCGAAAGCCACGGCGCGTCCGTCACCCACCTCGCGCGAGGAGACAACGTCAGCGTTGTCAGGATCGAACTGGAAGCGGGTGGGCGGCTCGGTATGCACCCGGCCGCGTCCCCACAGCCTGCTGGTCAC
>DASWDJ010000047.1:0-22518 GCA_036395295.1 Gaiellaceae bacterium
TCTTCGACCTTCTCGAGTCGGTCACGCAGCGATGATCGTCGCCATCGATGGGCCCGCCGGGGCGGGAAAGAGCACGGTCGCGAGCCGGCTCGCAGAACGCCTCGGCTTCCGCTACCTCGACACCGGGGCGATGTATCGCGCCCTCACCTGGCTGGCGATGAGGGAGGGCATCCCGCTCGGCGAGGGCGAGCGGCTCGGCGAGCTGGCACGCGAGAACAGGATCGAGCTCGACGAGTCCGGCCGTGTCACGATCGCGGGCGCCGACGTGACCGCCGCGATTCGCCAGTCCCGCATCGACCGGCTCGTGCCCGTCGTCGCGCGCCATCCGGAGGTGCGCGTGATCATGCGGGAGCGCCAGCGCGAGCTGGCCGAGCTCGGGGACGCGGTCATCGAGGGCCGGGACATCGGCACGATCGTCTGTCCCGAGGCCGACGTCAAGATCTACCTCAAGGCCGACCGGGGGGTGAGAGAGCAGCGCAGGCTCGCCGAGCGGCCCGACATCGGCGCAGACGCACTTGCTACCGATCTTCGCGCGCGAGACGAGAGCGACGCGGCACGGATGCAACCCGCCGAGGACGCAGAGGTGATCGACACGAGCGAGCTCGACGTCGGGGACGTCGTCGAGCGGATCGAGGCGCTCGTCCGCGCCCGTCTGCCCGCATGAACCGCACCGACGCCGCCTGGGCTGTAGGTCGCGCGACGATCGGCACTGCGGTTCGCCTCATGGCCCCGCTGCGGACCTATGGCGTCGAACGCGTGCCGCTGGAGGGCGGGCTCGTGATGGCGTTCAACCATTTCTCCTGGCTGGATCCGCCTGCGTTCGGGACAAGCTCGCCACGAACGATCTACTACGTGGCCAAGGTCGAGGCCCACCGCGTTCCGGGGCTCGGCCAGCTGATCCGCGCCTTCGGCACCCGCTCCATTCGCCGCGGGGAATCGGACCGCGAAGCTGTGCGGGCGATGCGTGACGTTGTCAAAGGAGGCAACGCACTCGGCATGTTTGTTGAGGGAACACGCCAGTGGAGCGGAGTCCCCGGTGACGCGCTGCCCGGCGCAGCGATGGTCGCGCTCCAGGAGGACGTCGCCGTCGTGCCGGCCGCGATCCATGGCACGCAGCACTGGCAGTTCCGAAATCGTCATCCGGTCTCGATCGCGTGGGGCAAGCCGATGCGATTCGAAGGGCTGCCCCGCTCGGGCAGGGGCTACCGCGAGGCTTCGGGCCTGATCCAGGAAGAGATCCACCGCCTCTGGCAGTTCCTGGTCGAGATGCACGAGCTCGGCCGGCCGGTCGCGGCTACCCCGCCATGACCGACGAGCTGCTCGGCACCGTCGCGGTGGTCGGCTTCCCGAACGTCGGCAAGTCGACCCTCGTCAACCGGCTGACCGGGACACGCGACACCGTCGTCCACGAGACCTCCGGCGTGACCCGCGACCGGAAAGAGGTCATCTGCGAGTGGTCGGGACGGCGCTTCCTGCTCGTGGATACCGGCGGAGTCGACATCGCCGACCCGTCACCGCTCACGAAGCAGGTGGCCGAGCAGGCCCGGACCGCGATCGCCGAGGCCGACCTCGTCCTCTTCGTCGTCGACACACGGACCGGGATCACGCCCGGCGACGAGGAGCTCGCCGCGATCCTGCGGCGATCACGCAAGCCCGTCTTCCTGATCGCGAACAAGATCGACGAGCCGGGGCGCGAGGCGGAGGCGTTCGAGTTCCACCGGCTCGGGCTCGGCGACCCGATTCCCCTCTCGGCTGTCCACGGGCACGGGACCGGCGATCTGCTCGACGCGATCGTCGCGGGGCTGCCCGGCGGCGGGCCCAACCAGGCGGGCGAGGAGGCGATCCGGGTTGCGATCCTGGGGCGTCCGAACGTCGGCAAGTCGAGCCTTTTGAATGCCTTCCTCGGCGAGGAGCGGGTGATCGTCTCCGAACAGCCGGGAACGACCCGCGACTCGATCGACACGGTGCTCAGGCGCGGCGACCAGACCTTCGTCCTCGTCGACACGGCGGGCCTCCGACGCAAGCGGAAGCAGCGTCAGGGGATCGAGTACTACTCGGAGCTGCGGGCGCTACAGGCGGCGGAGCGGGCCGACATCGCGCTCGTCCTCGTCGATGCGAGTGAGGGGGTCGTCGAGCAGGACCTGGCGATCGCAGACGTCGCCCGCAAGGCTCAGTGCTCGACGCTTGTCGTGCTCTCGAAGTGGGACATCGCCGAGGTCGGGATCGAGGACGCGCGCGAGCGCCTCGCGCCGCGCCTGCGTCAGCGGCCGCCTGTCGTGGCGGCGTCCGCGCAGACCCACCGTGGCGTGGGCAAGATCCTCGACCGAGTCGAGGAGCTCTACGCCAAGTACACGGCGCGGGTCTCGACCGGCGAGCTCAATCGCTTCCTCGGCGAGCTGCGGGAGGTGCGCGAGCCGCCCTCGCGAAACGGGAAGCGGCTGAATCTCCTCTACGGGACGCAGACGACCGTGCGCCCGCCGCGCTTCCGCTTCTTCGTCAACGACCCCGGCCTGATCACGCGCGACTACGGCTACTGGGTCGAGAACAAGCTGCGAGAGCGCTTCGAGCTCGAGGGCGTCCCGGTGGCAATCGACTTCGTCAGGCGCTCGTGACCTTCTCGATCGGATTCATCCTCGGCGGCCGCAGCCTGGATGAATTGATCGCCAGGCTCATGGGTAGGAGACCGACGGCCGAATAACATTTTCGTGATGCGCTTCCTCCAAATCGGGGTCCTGGTTGCGATCGCGCTCGCGGTCTCGGGCTGCGGTTCGGACAAGCAGGCGGGCACGGTCCCGGCCGGAGCCGACTTTGCGCCCGCGAGCTCGGCGGTCTACATCTCGGGCGTCACCGACCCGAGCTCGAGTCAGTGGGAGAAGGCGGAGACGCTGCTTGGCCGCTTCCCGGGTCGGGACAAGCTCCTTGCGAGCTTCCGGAAGGACATGCAGAAGGAGGGCCTGAGCTGGGAGCGCGACATCAAGCCGGCCCTCGGCGACGAGCTCAACCTCGTCCTGCTCGACTTCGAGGACGCTGAGCACAACTACGTCTTCTTCACGAAACCGAAGGACGAGGCGAAATTCGACAAGTTCATCGAAGCCGGCGACGACCCTCAGGTTCATCGCAAGATCGACGGCTGGACGGTCTTCGCCGACAACAAGCTGTCGCTCGACAACTTCGAGCAGGCTCGATCGTCGGGCGACTCGTTGTCGGACAAGGACGAGTTTCGCGACGCCATGGGGAGCTTGTCCGAGGAAACCACGCTGCGGGGCTACGTGGGCGGCGAGAGCATCTATGCGGCGCTCGGGAAAGAGGCGGCCACCGATCCCGATGCGAAGACGTTCGAGCGCTTTTCGCGGAGCTTCGGGAAGCTCGAATCCGTCTCGTTCTCGACGGCTGCCGAGGACGACGGCGTCGCCGTCGAGGCTGCCTACACCAACACGAAGGAATACAAGATCGGCAACTACAAGCCCGAGCTCGACGATGCGCTGCCGTCCGGAGCGTTGTTCTACCTCTCGTTCGGAAACCTGGAGGACGTCTTCAACAGCGTTCTGACCTCGGCAGATCAGAGCTTCCCGCAGTTCAAGGCTCAGCGCAGCCGGATCGAGGCCGCGCTCGGCTTCGAGCTCAAGAGTGATCTCTTCCCTCTCTTCTCGAAGGAGGGCGCGATTGCCGTCTACCGAGGCGGTGAGCTGACCCCAAACGTGCTCTTCGTGCTCCGCGTCCCCGACGAGGCGAAGGCGCAGCGCGTGGTCGACCGTTTCGCGGCGCTCGCCTCACTCGGCGGCGAGACCTCCCGGACGATCAGGGTGCACGGCGTCGAGGCAACGGAGATCACGATCGCCGAGGCGGGCGTCTCCGTTCTTGCGGCAGTCTCCGACGGGAAGGCATTCGTCACAAACAGCAAAGCCGAGCTGGAGCAGGCGCTGGGCGACAAGAAGAAGCTGGCCGACGATCCGGTGTACCAGGAGGCCCGGGATGTCGCCGGCGGACCCGACGAGACGGCGAGCTTCGTCTACACGAACCTCGAGACGGGCCTTCCCTACGTCTTCGATTTCGCCGAGAAGGATGAGCCCGGGTCGATCACCCCTGACGTCCGTGCGAACACCAAGCCGCTCAGGTCGGCGGTTTTCTACGCCGAGCAAGACGGCAAGCGGACGAGCCTTTCGGGCTTCCTGACGATCAAGTAGCTTTTCGCCTCGTGGCTAAGCGCGAGTTTCTCTTCACCTCGGAGTCGGTGACCGAAGGTCATCCGGACAAGATCGCCGATCAGATCTCGGATTCGGTGCTCGACGCCGTGCTTCGCGACGACGTCAACGGCCGCGTCGCCTGCGAGACGTTGATCACGACCGGCCTCGTCGTCGTCGCCGGGGAAATCACGACGGACACCTATGTCGACATCGCCCGAACGGCGCGGACGAAGCTCGAGGAGATCGGCTACACGCACTCGGAATGGGGCTTCGACGCGATCACGTGCGGCGTCGTCGTCGCCATCGACGAGCAGTCGCCCGACATCGCTCAGGGGGTCGACTCCTCGTACGAGGTGCAGCACGACCCGGGCGACGACGATCCACTCGATCGGCTCGGCGCCGGCGACCAGGGAATGATGTTCGGCTACGCGACACGTGAGACGCCGGAGCTGATGCCGCTGCCGATCATGCTCGCGCACAAGATCTGCAAGCGCCTCGCGGAGGTTCGCAAGGCTGGGGAGCTCCCGTACCTGCGGCCGGACGGCAAGGCACAGGTGACGGTGCGCTACGAGGTCGACGAGCACGGAATCCAGCGGCCGGTGGAGATCGTGCGCGTGCTCGTCTCGACGCAGCACTCCGACGGGATCAGCTCCGAGGATCTGATCAAGCCCGACATCGTCGAGCGCGTCCTCCATCCGATCCTGCCGCCCGACCTCTACGACAAGAGCCGTCTGCTCTCCGATCGTGAGTTCGTCTATGTCAATCCGACGGGGAAGTTCGTGCTCGGGGGCCCGATGGGCGACACGGGCCTGACCGGCCGCAAGATCATCGTGGACACCTACGGCGGCGCGGCGAGGCACGGCGGTGGTGCGTTCTCCGGCAAGGATCCGACGAAGGTCGACCGCTCGGCCGCCTATGCGGCGCGCTATGTGGCGAAGAACATCGTCGCCGCCGAACTGGCCGACCGCGCCGAAGTCAACGTCGCCTACGCGATCGGGGTTGCCCATCCGGTCTCGATCGCGGTGCAGACCTTCGGCAGCGAGCGCATCCCGGTCACGCGGATCGAGGAGCTCGTCGAGGAGCACTTCGACCTGCGGCCCGCGGCGATCCTCCGCGACCTCGACCTGCAACGCCCGATCTACTCGAAGACGGCCGCCTACGGGCACTTCGGCCGCGACGACCACGACTTCACGTGGGAGCGGACGGACAAGGTCGAGCCGCTGAGGGCAGCCGCCGGCCTGAACGAGCCGGCTCGCGTCTAGGCGTAACAACTCTCAACGGGGTCAGACCCCGATCAGTTTCGTCACACGATCGGCCGCGTGGCCGGTTGTAACAACTTTCAACGGGGTCTGACCCCGGCTAGACGGCCCACGGGTAGGTCTCCGGCAGCTCACCCTCGTCCCAGCTGCTCGTGCGCTCGAGCGGCTCGACGGCGTGCGTCTCGTCGAGATGGATGACTGCGTCGAACTGCCGGGAGATGCTCGCTAGTGCGACTGGCGCTCAGTCTGCGGCAGGTAGATGACCCCGATCGCGCGCGCTCGAGCCCGCGGCCGGAAAGCCCGCCGGTGTCGCGAGTACTCCTGCGGATCGGGGCCGAAAGTGGTCGAAGCAGGAGTACCGGGCACGTGCGCGCTGCGCGGCCTCGGGATCGACTCCCTCGAGGTACTCGACGACCGCGTTCATCGAGGTGTGCAGGCTGTAGAGGTCGAGGCCGTAGAAGCCGACCTTGGGCGCGCTCGGCGGCAGCTCGCCGTTCCACTTCCGCAGCCAGCCGAGGAAGGCGACGACGTCGGTGTTCCGCCACATCCAGGCCGGGAAGCGACGGAAGTCGGCGAGCGCCTCCGTGCGAGGCCTCGCCGAAGAGCACGAAGCGGGCCCCCGCGGCGCGCTCGACGAGCGGGTCGTAGTCCCCGGGCCGGCTCAACTGCCGAACGGCTTCGGCGAGCGCGCTCATTCCTCTCGAGCTCGCCGCGCCAGCAACTCGCGCACTTCCTCGTCGGTCGTGGGGGCGAAATCCTGGTACCAGAGCCCGACCGCGTGGAAGGGGTGCGGCGTGACCGCGCACTCGATCTCGTCGACCAGGTCGCGGAACTGGTTGCAGGTCTCCTCGGCGGCCACCGGCACGGCGACCACGATCCGGGCCGGGTCGTACCGGCGAACCGCCTCCGCCGCCGCCCGTATCGTCGAGCCCGTGGCGAGGCCGTCGTCGACGAGGATGAGCGTCTTCCCGGTCAGGTCGGGCGGCCCGCGATCTCCGCGGTATGCAGCCTCCCGACGCCGGAGCTCCTCGACCTCGGCGGCAACTGTGCGCGCGAGCTGCTCCTCCTGGACGCCGAGCCGCTGCAGGAGGTTCTCGTCGAGGACGAGCACGCCTCCGGTAGCGATCGCTCCCATCGCGAGCTCCTCGTGTCCGGGAAGGCCGAGCTTGCGCACCACGAAGACATCGAGCGGCGCGCCGAGCGCCTTCGCCAGCTCGTACGCGACGGGCACGCCGCCGCGCGGCAGGCCGAGGACAACGACATCGTCCCGGCCGGCGTAGTCCCGCAGGCGCTCGGCAAGGAGGCGCCCCGCTTCCGCGCGGTCACGGAAGCGCCTGGCCTCGACGGTGAGGCCCGAGCGATCCATGCTCAACCAATACCCAGTCGACCTCTTGGCTAATACCGAGGCCGCACCATGGTCACCCTGGCCACTCCCGCCAAACGCCTCCTTGTTTCCTGGGGGAACCTCCCGGTTCCCCCAAACCCCCTCCACTGGTCCGCGCTGCCGCGGCAGCGCGGACAGGCCGCTACGCGGCCGGCTTGACGAAGAGCCCGGCTGCGGCCTTCTCGCCGATCGCCTGCTCTCGGCCATTCACCTTGACAGTGAACTGCCCGGCCGCCGGCTGCGCCTCGCGGAGCTGGATCTTCGTCCCGGGAACGAAGCCCTCGTCGTAGAACCAGTGCAGCAGCTCGCCGTCGTGCTCGGCGAGGCGGACGATCGTCGCGCGCTTGCCCGGCTGGAGCTCGGCGAGGGAAGCGAGCTCAGCGTTCTCGGCCTGCTCGAACGCCGGGTCGACAGGCCAGCCGTGGGGGCAACGGTCGGGGTGGCCGAGCCGCTCCTCCATGCGCTCGACCATGTCGTCGGAGAAGGTCTCGCCGATGTCGTCGGCGTACACGTGCGCCTCGGCGGCGGTGTAGCCCATGAAGTCCGTGAGCAGGCGCTCGACGATCCGGTGCTTGCGCACGACGCGCTCGGCCCGCTTGCGGCCGGCCGGGGTGAGCAGCGCCTCTTTGTGCTCGCCGCGGAGGATCAGGCCCTCCTTCTCGAGTCGCTTCAACATCTCGCCGGCCGAGGCGCGCGAGACCCTGAGCATCTCGGCGACGCGCGAAGCGAGCGTGGGGGAACCGCCCGAAAGCGGGCTGTACTCGCCGATCGGGAAAGCGAGGAAGTAGATCGTCTCGAGGTACTCGTCGATCGAGTGACGCTGTGCCATGCGATCGAATATAGTGGGCGGCTCACTGTAAGGTGGCCCTTACAACGATTCGAAGGAGGACCGGTGGGCGCGGGAGTTCTGATGTTGCGGGAAGGCTTCGAGGCCTCGCTGATCGTCGGCATCGTCCTGGCGTTCCTGAACCGGACGGGGCGCCGTCAAGGCTTCGCCGCGGTCTGGGCGGGCACGATCGCCGCGCTCATCATCAGCGTCTCCGTGGGAGCGCTCCTGTTTGCCGTCGGCGCCGAGCTCGAGGGGCGAGCGGAAGCCGCGTTCGAGGGCGGGGCGATGCTCTTCGCCGCCGCGCTCCTGACCTGGATGATCTTCTGGATGCGGCGCCAGGCTCGGGGGCTCAAGCGCGAGCTCGAGGAGCAGGTCGAGCACGCACTCGCCCGCGGATCGGCCTTCGCACTGGCACTCGTCGCCTTCGTGGGCGTCCTGCGCGAGGGCGTCGAGACTGCGCTCTTCCTCTTCGGGACGATCGAGGGCTCGAACAAGCTCGTCGCGAGTACCAGCGCCACGATCGGCCTCGCCGGCGCCGTCATGCTCGGCTATCTGTTCTATCGCGGAGCCGGCCGCCTGAACCTACGACGCTTCTTCACCGTGACCAGCGTGCTGCTGCTCCTGTTCGCCGGTTGGCTACTCGCGCAGGGCCTACACGAGCTCGGCGAGGGCGGCGTCCTGCCCGAGAGCGAAGCGCTGCTCGCCGGCGGATTCCTCGCGCTCGCAGCGCCGACGCTCTTTTTCTACCTCCGTCCGGCGAAAGAGCCCGTCTCCGCGTAAACGTAGGCTGGCGGCATGAGCCGCTACGCCTCCGTCTACCCGCTCGTGACGACGCGCGCGTTGGCTCGTCCGTTCACCTACGAGGCTCCCGACGACGTCCAGCGGGGCGCGGTCGTCTCGGTGCGCCTGGGCGGCGGACGCAGGCGGGGCGTCGTCGTCGGCCTGGACGAGGCTCCGCCGAGCGGGGTGAACGTTGCTCCGATCGAGCGCGTGCTGGAGACGTTGCCCTCCAAGCTCGTGGAGCTCGCGCTCTGGGTCGCCGAGTACTACGGCTCGACCCCCGGGCGGGCACTCGCGCTCATCGCTCCGCTGAAACGAGAGCGCCGCAAGGAGCAGGTCTCGGCAGCCGAGCGCGACTCGCTGCCCGGAGAGCCGGAGCCGGCCGCGCTCACCGCTCCGCAGCAGAGTGCCGTGGGCAGGCTGCGAAAGGCTCTCGAGAGCGGTAGCGGGCACTTCCTTCTCTACGGGGCGACCGGGAGCGGCAAGACCGAGGTCTACCTCCAGGCTGCGGCCGCGGCGCTCGAGCGCGGGCTCGGCGTCATCGTTCTGGTGCCGGAGATCGCGCTCGCGCCGCAGACCCTCGGCCGCTTCCGGGCACGGTTCGGCGAGCGCGTGGCGATCCTCCACTCGTCACTGACCGAGGCTGAGCGGCGAGACGAGCGCGAGCGGATTTCCACCGGCGCCGCGCCGATCGTGATCGGAGCGCGTTCCGCGATCTTTGCTCCGCTGCCGCGCCTCGGGCTCGTCTGCGTCGACGAGGAGCACGACGCCGCCTACAAGCAGGAGTCCGACCCGCGCTACGACGCGCGCACGGTGGCCGCGAAGCGAGCCTCGCTCGAGGGAGCGGTCGCCGTGTACGGAAGCGCGACGCCGCGCCCGGAGAGCTGGGAGCGGCTGGAGCGGCTCGAGCTCGGCGAACGGGTCGGCGCGCCTCGTCCTTCGGTTCGAGTCGTCGACCTCCGCGGCGAGGCCGGCTATCCGCTCTCGGCGCCGCTGCTCGCGGAGCTCGGGAAGCTCGCCGAGGGAGGAGGGAAAGCGATCCTGCTCCTGAACCGGCGCGGGGTCGCGACGGCGCTCCACTGCCGAGCCTGCGGCGAGACGCGGCGCTGTCCGAATTGTGACGTCGCCCTCGTCCTCCACCGCGACGAGCTCCTGCACTGCCATCACTGCGGCTTTGCCGAGCCGGCCCCGAAGGCGTGCCCCGAATGCGGCTCGGTCGAAGTCGCCCGGATCGGAGCCGGGACGCAGCGGCTCGAACACGAGCTCGAGGCCCACGTGCCGGAGCTCGAGCGCTTTCGCCTCGACGCCGATTCTGTCGCCAAGAGAGGAGAGCTCGCTCGGACGCTGCGCCGGTTCGCAGCTGCCGACCGCGCAGTGTTGGTGGGAACGCAGATCGTGGCGAAGGGGCACCACTTCGCCGGGGTGTCGCTTGCGGCGGTGATCGACGCGGACACGGGGCTGGCCCTGCCGGATTTTCGCGCTGAAGAACGGACCTTTCAGCTCGTGACCCAGCTCGCCGGGCGCAGCGGACGTGATGCGCCGGGCCGCGTGCTCGTGCAGACCTTCCAGCCCGAATCGCGCGCGGTCGCCTTGGCCGCCCGCCACGAGGCAAACGGCTTCCTCGCAGGGGAGCTCGCCCGGCGCAGGGAGCTCGGCTACCCACCCTTTCGCCATCTCGTCCGGGTACTCATCTCGGGCCCGGTGCGGGAGGATGCGATGCGGGTCGGGGGCGAGCTCGCCGAGGGCCTCGCGGGCACACCAGGCGACCTGCTCGGCCCGGCGGAGCTCTTCCGCTTGCGCGGCCGCCACCGGGCACAGCTCGTCGTCAAGACGTCGAGCCCTCGGGAAGTTGCCTCGCAGGCGGCCCGCCTGCTCGCGGCGGCCGCCCCGGCGATGCGGAACGCCGACCTCTCGGCGGTCGTCGACGTCGACCCCCAAAGCCTCTGACTACACTCGAAGAAATGCCCGAACAGGGACAAGTCAGGACCGGAGAGCTCGATGCGCAGGCCGAGGCCAAGCGGCGGCTCGCGCTTGCCCAGATCCGCCAGTACCCCGACCCGGTGCTCCGGCTCCAGGCCCAGGAGGTCGAGGCTTTCGACGGCGACCTGGCCCAGCTCGTCGAGCGGATGATGCGGCTGATGGGGGATGCGCGGGGGGTCGGGCTCGCCGCCAACCAGGTCGGCATCCTCCGCCGTGTGTTCATCTTCCAGGCCGACGAGGAAGCGGAGCCGCGTGCGCTCGTCAACCCGTCGATCGTCGAGCGCTCCGACGAGGTGGAGCTCGAGGACGAGGGGTGCCTGTCACTGCAGGGCGTGCTCGTCCCCGTCGAGCGGGCGCTGCGGATCCGGCTCGAGGCGCGCGACGCCGAGGGAGAGCCGGTCGAGCTCGAGCTCGAAGGCCTGGGTGCGCGGGTTGCTCAGCACGAGGTCGACCACCTCGACGGCGTGCTCATCGTCGATCGCACGACGCCTGAAGGCCGGCGCGAGGCGCTCGCGGTGCTGCGACAATCAGCGGTGAGCTAGAGCGGTGTCGAGAACATGTTCAGAGGGTTCGACCGGTCAGTTCCGACGGACGCCCGCGCGAAGCGCGGACGTCCTGAAGTCGGCACCGCAAGCGGTGCCTTAATGCCCAGAGTCGGTGTCGCGGCCAGCGCGCCGCTCGGCGCCGACGTTTTGGAACGGTTGGCGCAGGAACATGAGGTCGCGTTCCTGCTCACGCGCCCGGACCGGCCGCGCGGTCGAGGCCGGAAGGTCGGCGCACCGCCGGCAAAGGAGGCGGCCGAGCGGGTCGGGATCGACGTGCGCCAGCCGGAGCGCCTGGACGAGTCGGTCGATGTCGGCGGCGTCGACGCGATGGTCGTGGCGGCCTACGGCGCGCTGATCCCGGAGGTCCTGCTCGAGCAAACCCTGTGGCTGAATGTCCACCCGTCTCTCCTTCCGCGCTGGCGCGGAGCGGCGCCCGTCGAGCGCGCGATCATGGCCGGCGACAACGAGACGGGCGTGACGATCCACCGCACGATCCCCGAGCTCGACGCGGGGCCGATCGCCGCCCAGCGCGCTTTTCCGATCGGGCCAAAGGACGACGCCGGGGCGGTCTACGCCAAAGCCGGCGCAATCGCCGCCGAGCTGCTCGCCGAGGTCTTGTCCGGGCCTCCTGAGTTCCGGCCCCAGCCCGAGGAGGGCGCCACGTATGCAGAGCGGCTCAGCCCAGCCGACCGCGAGCTCGATTGGAACCGTTCGCCGACGGAGCTGCTGAACCGGATCCGGGCGCTCTCTCCTCATATTGGCGCGAAGGGCGTGGTCGACGGTCGAATGCTCATCGTGTGGCGGGCAGCTCCGGCCGAACCGGGCGCCGCGCTCATGGCCGGAGGGCTCGAGTTGCTCGAGGTGCAGCCGGAGGGCCGTCGCCGCATGAGCGGCGAGGAGTACCTCCGGGGCCTGCGTGCTTGAGAAGATCGTGCCCATGAGCTGGACCGACTGGGTGCGGGGGGCGGAGATCGAGCCCTCGATCTACGCGGCGGACTTCTCGCGGCTCGGCGAACAGCTCCAGGCACTCATGGCAGCGGGAGCACGAATCTTCCAATTCGACGTCGGCGACGGGCATTTCGTCGAGCCGATCACGATCGGACCGATCGTGCTCAAGTCGATCTCGCCGCTCGTCCATCGGCTTGGGGGCGTCCTCGACTGCCATCTGATGACCGAGAGCCCGGAGAAACACTTCCGGGCCATCGCAGACGCGGGCGGAGACAGCGTCACCCTCCATTACGAAGCGTGCGAGGACCTCGCCGGCGTCATCGCGCAGGGGCGTGAGCTCGAGCTCGGGGTCGGCGTCGCCTTCAATCCGGAGACGGAACCCGACGACGTCGTCGCGGCTGCCGGCGAGCTCGTCGACCTCGTCCTCTGTATGAGCATCCATCCCGGTTACTCGGGCCAGGAATTCATGCCCGAGGCGATTCCCCGTGTGCGGCGGCTCCGGGAGCTCCTGCCCGAAGGGGTGCACGTCCAGGTCGACGGTGGAGTCGGACCGGACAACGTGAGCGAGCTTCGCGAGGCCGGCGCCAACCTGTTCGTCGCCGGCACGAGTGTCTTCGGCCACGAGGACCTGCCTGAGGCCTACCAGCGGCTCGTGCTGGCGCTCGGCTGATGCTGGAGCGGGCGCTCGAGCTCGCGGAGCGCGGGCGCGGCACCACGCACCCGAATCCGGTTGTCGGCGCAGTCCTCGTCGATGACGGAGAGGTCGTCGGCGAGGGCTGGCACGAGCGGAAGGGAGGCCCTCACGCCGAGGTGGTCGCGCTCGAAGCCGCGGCCGAGCGGGCGCGTGGCGCGACCCTCTACGTGACCCAGGAGCCCTGTTCCCATCACGGGCGCACCCCGCCGTGCGTGGACGCCGTGCTGGAGGCGGGCGTCGCTCGCGTCGTCGCCGGAGCGCTCGATCCTCATCCGGAGCACGGGGGTGGGCTCAATCGGCTGCGAGCCGCGGGTGTCGAGGTCGAGCTGGTCAACTCCTTCGAGGCGCGTGCGCAGAACGAAGCGTGGCGAACATGGGTTTCGTTGGGACGTCCCTTCGTCACGTACAAGGCCGCGGTCACTCTCGACGCGCGGATGACCATGCCCGGGGAGCGGTGGGTCTCCGGCGAGGAGAGCAGGCGGCTCGTGCACGAATTGCGGGCGGCGTCTGATGCCGTCGGGGTCGGGATGGGCACTGTTCGCGCCGACAACCCGCGGCTCGATGCACGCGATGTGGAGGTGTACCGTCAGCCGCGGCGCCTCGCCTTCGGGCGCGGCCCGCTCTCGGAAGGATCCGAGCTCGAGCTCGTGAGCGGACCTCTCGAGCAAGCGTTGAAGCGCCTCGCCGACGAGGGCGTCCAGTCGCTGCTCCTCGAAGGCGGGGCGATGCTTGCGAGCTCGTTTTTTGCCGCCGACCTGGTCGACAAGGTGCTCGTCTTCATAGCGCCGAAGCTCGCGGGGGAAGGGCCGGGCCTCGTCACCTCCCTGCCTCACGCAGTCACGCTGACGCGCTTGGCGGCACAGCCGGTCGGCGAGGACGTTCTGCTGACGGGTTATGTCCACGAGCCCTGACAGCGTCATCATGAGTCTCTGTGGGGCACGATTTCCCGTCGGGAACCGTCACATTTCTCTTCACTGACGTAGAGGGCTCGACCGAACTGTTGCTGCGGCTGGGCGCCGACAGCTACGCGGAGGCGCTCGCGGAGCATCGCCGCTTCCTGCGTGAGGCCTTCGAACGGCACGGCGGCGTGGAGGTGGATACGCAGGGAGACGCGTTCTTCGTCGCCTTTCCCACAGCTCCTGGCGCTTTGGCGGCGGCGCGCGACGCGACCGACGCGCTCGCCGCTGCGCCCGTTCGGGTGCGGATCGGCGTTCACACAGGGACACCGCTCGTGACCGAGGAGGGGTACGTCGGTCTCGACGTGCACCGCGCGGCCAGGATCGCGGCCGCAGGGCACGGCGGGCAGGTGCTCGTGTCTGCCTCGACGGCAGTGCTCGCGGACGCCGAGTTGCGCGACCTGGGCGAGCATCGACTCAAGGACCTGCAGGCCGCGGAGCGCATCTACCAGCTCGGCGAAGGGGACTTTCCGCGGCTCAGGTCGCTGTACCGGACGAACCTTCCGGTGCCGTCCACGCCGTTCCTCGGCCGTGAGTCCGAACTGGCTGAGGTAGTACGGCTCCTTGCTCGGGACGACGTGCGGCTCCTCACCCTCACCGGCCCGGGTGGGACCGGCAAGACGCGCCTCGCTCTGCAGGCGGCCGCGGAGGTGGCCGACGACTTTCCCGATGGTCTCTGGTGGGTGCCGCTTGCCCTCTTGCGGGACCCGTCACTTCTGCTGCCCGCCGTTGCCCAGACGCTCGGGGTCAGCGAAGAGCCGGACACCCCACTCGCCGACACGCTGGCGGCCGCTCTCGGCGGGAAGGAGGCGCTGCTCTTACTCGACAACGCCGAGCACTTGTTGCCGGCCGCCGCGCGGGAGATCGCCGCCCTCCGAAGCGTTGCCGGCCCGATGCTCTTGGTGACGACCCGGGAGCGGCTCCAGCTGCAAGGCGAGCTGCTCTACCCGGTTCCGACGCTTCGTGAGAGCGAAGGCATCGAGCTCTTCCTCGCACGTGCCCAAGCCCTCGATCCCGGGTTCGAGTCGAACCGGCAGGTCGGAGAGCTTTGCGCTCGCCTCGACAACCTCCCGCTTGCGCTCGAGCTCGCAGCAGCGCGCACGCCGCTCTTCACGCCCGAGCAGCTGCTCGGGCGCCTCTCCGAGCGCCTCAATTTGCTCAAGGGAGGGCGCGACGCCGATCCGCGCCAGCGGACCCTTCGCGCCACGATCGAATGGTCCTACGATCTCCTCGACTCCGAGGAGCAACGCCTCTTTCGCTGCCTCTCCGTCTTCGCGGGCGGCTGCACCTTCGAGGCTGCGGAAGACGTCTGCGGGGCCGATCCGGACACGCTCCAGTCGCTGCTCGACAAGAGCCTCGTCCGGCGTCGCGCCACCGAAAGCGGCCCGCGTTACTGGATGCTGGAGACGATCCGCGAGTACGCGGAGGAGCGCCTTCAGGAGGCGGGCGAGGACGTGGAGCTCCAGGGCCGCCACGCGGACTGGGTCGCACGGATGGCCGAGCAGGCCGCGGCCGCGCTGATGGAGTCAGACGAGGTTCGGGAACTCGGACGTCTTGACGCTGAGTACGGCAACGTCAGTGCTTCGCTTGCGTTTGCCTCCCCAAGAAATCCCGACCTCACGGCGACGATTGCCGCTTCGCTGAACCAGTGGTGGGTCAGCCGAGGCCGGCTCGCCGAGCTCGAGCAATGGGTTCAGCCGTTGCTCGGGCGCGAGATCACCCGCTCCTCACGAGCGAGGGTGCTCTCCGCGCTGATCTCGATCGCGCTCAACCGTGAGGCCGCCGACCGGCTGCAGGCCTATGGAGCAGAGCTCTTGCCACTGGCACGCGAGCTGGGTGCGGATATGCAGGCCTCTGGCGCGCTGCTGGCGCTCGGCTTTGCGGCGTTCACGAGGAGTGACGTCGAGCAGGGGCGAACACTCCTTCTCGAGGCGGTCGACCTCGCGCGCACGGCCGGCCCCACGCGAGTTCCGTCGTATCTGGGAAACCTCGGGTGGTCACTGCGTGGGGCCGGCAAGCTCGCCGAGGCGCGCGAGATCCTCGAGGAAGCGCTCGCCCTCGGTCGCCGGCAGGCGAGCCCGAACCGCCTCGCGCTCATCCTTGCGCAGCGCGCGAACCTGGCATTGGACGAAGGACAGCTCGACGAGGCGCTTTCGCTCTATCGGGAGGGACTCGGGCTCTGCCGGGAGCTCGGGCTCAGGCAACGGGTTCCAATCTGTCTCAGCGGGCTCTCAGCGACGCTGGCGAGACTCGGACAGCCCGACGATGCTGTGCGCATCGGGGCCGCCGCAGACCGAATCGCCGAAGAGATGACTCTGTGGAGTGCTGCAGACGAGCAAGAGGACGAGCAATCTTTGGAGCTTCGCCGCCGGCTGGGTGAAGAGCGCTACGAGACACTCGCCGCCGAGGGCCGCTCCCTCAGCGAGGAAGATGCGATCGCCCTTGCCCTCTCCGCCGCGTTGGGCGTGACGACTGCGCCGCGCTAGCCTTCGCCCCGTGTTCACAGGGATCGTTCGCGAACGGGGCCGAATCGCGGCCGTCGAAGGAGACGGGGACGCGCGCCGCTTCGACGTCGATGCGCCGGCGACGGCGGCTCAGCTCGCCGTCGGGGACTCGGTGGCGATCGGCGGTTGCTGCCTGACCGCGACGGCCGTCTCCAACGGACGATTCTCGGTCACTGCCGTTCCCGAATCGCTCAGCCGCACGACGCTGGCGAGGCTTGCGCCCGGCGACGAGGTGAATCTCGAGACCGCGACGCGGGCGGGGGAGCCCCTCGGCGGCCATTACGTCCAGGGCCACGTCGACGGCATCGGCACGGTCGCGTCCGTCGAGTCGGAGGAAGAGGGCGCCCGCGTTCGCATCGAGGCGGCGCCCGCACTCCTCCGCTATTGCGTCGAGAAGTGCTCGATCGCAGTCGACGGCGTCTCGCTCACGATCACCGCTCTGCGCGACGGCGCCTTCGAGGTCGCGCTCGTCCCGCACACGCTCGAACAGACGACTCTCGGCGGCCTCGAGCCCGGCGTCGAGGTCAACCTGGAGGTGGACATCCTCGCCAAGTACGTCGAGAGGCTCCTCGACCCCGATACGATTTCCCCCGCATGACGCAGACCGCGCCCGAGAAGACGACGCCCTTTGCCGCGATCGAGGACGCGATCGAAGACATCCGGCAGGGCAAGTTCGTGGTCGTCGTCGATGCCGCCGATCGCGAGAACGAGGGCGACCTCACGATCGCCGCGCAGTTCGCCACCCCCGAGGCGATCAACTTCATGGCTACGCATGCGCGCGGGCTCATCTGCCTCTGCCTGACCGAGGAGCGTTGCGACGAGCTCGGCCTGCGCCAGATGGCCGAGAACAACGAGACGCCGCTCCAGACCGCCTTCACCGTCTCGATCGAGGCGCGTGAGGGTGTGACGACGGGCATCTCCGCCCAGGACCGCTCGGTCACGATCCAGGTCGCTATCGACCCGACGAAGGGCCCAAACGACGTCATCCAGCCGGGTCACGTCTTTCCCTTGCGCGCGCGGGACGGCGGCGTGCTCGTGCGCGCGGGCCAGACCGAAGCGGCAGTTGACCTCGCCCGCCTCGCCGGGCTCAATCCAGCGGGTGTCGTCTGCGAGGTGATGCGCGACGACGGGACGATGGCGCGCGTGCCGGACCTCGCCGAGTATTGCGAGCGGCACCGGATCAAGATGATCACCGTCGCCGACCTGATCGAGTACCGGCGGCGCACGGAGAAGCTCATCGAACGGACAACCACCGTTCGGCTGCCCACCGCCTACGGCGAGTTCACGGCGGTGGCGTTCCGCGAGAAGCTGACCGGGAAACACCACGTCGCGCTCGTCCGCGGTGACGTCGACGGCGCAGAGGACGTGCTCGTCCGCGTGCATTCCGAGTGCTTGACCGGCGACGTCTTCCACTCGCTGCGCTGCGACTGCGGTGAGCAGCTCGAGCAGGCGCTCGCCCAGCTCGCGACCGAGGAGCGGGGAGTCCTGCTTTACATGACGCAGGAGGGCCGGGGCATCGGCCTGCTCAACAAGCTGAAGGCCTACGAGCTGCAGGAGGCGGGGCTCGACACCGTCGAGGCCAACCTCGAGCTCGGCTTCCCGGCCGACGCACGTGAGTACGGGATCGGCAACCAGATCCTGGCCGACCTCGGCCTGACGACGATCCGGATCCTCACGAACAATCCGAAGAAGCTGACCGGAATCGAGGGCTTCGGCCTCACGGTCGTCGAGCAGCTGCCGATCGAGACGGAGCCGAACGTCGAGAACCGCCTCTACCTGGAGACGAAGCGCGCCAAGCTCGGCCACCGCCTCCATCATCAGGATCTGCGCTTCGACGGCGAATCGGCCGAGGAATGAGCGATCGCATCGACGAGATCGAGACTCGCCTCGGCGAGCTGGGTCGGCCTCAGCCGCCCGAAGACGGCGGAGCCCCCGCACTGAGGCCGCCAGAGCCCGCTCCCCGGACCGAGGACGAGCCCGATTCGGCCGCTGTGCCCGAGTCCGCCCCCGAGGTCGAGGATGAGCCCGAACCAGTTGCCGCGCCCGAGCACGCCGAGGGCGAGCTGCTCATCCCTGAGGGCTACGGCGTGCTGTCGGGAGGTGTCGACGGCCGTCGGGCCGTCGGCGTCGTCGTCAGCCGCTTCAACGGTGAGATCACGAGCCGTCTCCTCGAGCGCGCCCTGGCCGAGCTCGAGGACGTGGGTGTCCCGCGGGAGGCGGTCATGGTCATGCCGGTCCCGGGAGCCTTCGAGCTACCGCTCGCGGCGATTGCCCTTGCGAAGACGCGCCGCTACGCCTGCATCGTTGCGCTCGGCTGCGTTATCCGCGGCGAGACGCCGCATTTCGACCTGATCGCAAGCGAGGCGGCGAGTGGCCTCCAGCTGGCGGCGATCGAGACGGGGGTGCCGATTTCCTTCGGCGTCCTCACCTGCGAGACGCGCGAGCAGGCGGAGGAGCGCATCGACCGTGCCGCCGATGCGGTGCGGAGCGCCCTCGAGATGGCGGATGTCTTCTCGCAATTGCGCGCCCAAGCCGCAGGACCTTTGCGCTAGCTACACTGGCGCGTCATGGCCAAGGTCTGCGCAATCTGTGGCAAGAAGCCGTCCTTCGGACACAACCGGAGCCATTCGATGGTGGCCACCAAGCGACGCTTCGACCCGAACCTCCAGCGCGTCCGCGTCCTGCTCGACGGCCGTGCACAACGCGCCTACGTCTGCACCCGGTGCCTGAAGGCCGGGAAAGTCGAAAAGGCGCTTTAGGTCCCGGGCCGCGGGCCCGGGACTCGCGCAAAGTGCTTCGCACTTTCCGCGACTAAAAGCACACCTGCCGAGGGAGGACGCCTCAACATGCCCGCCCATGCCACGGTCGGTGGGTCCTGCGCCGGGCGACCCGCTTCCTCGAGACGGAGAGCGATATAAAGAGGAAGTGAGCGAGCGCGCCGCGGTCCTCGAGTTGGTCCGCGCGGCGGAGACCGCGCTCGAGCGCAACCGTGCCCGTCTGGACGACCTCAACGTCTACCCCGTCCCCGACGGCGACACGGGCACGAACATGCTGCTCACGGTTCGGGCTGTCACCGAGACCTTGCAACAGGGTGTTACGAAGTCGCACCGGGCCGGGTTGGCGCAGGAGGTCGCCCGCGCGGCGCTACTCGGTGCACGAGGCAACTCGGGCGTGATCCTCTCCCAGATCGTGCGCGGCGCGGCTGAAGTACTAGGCGGGACCGAAGGGATCGACGCCCCCGCGGTCGCGCGGGCGCTGCGCCGGGCCTCCGACGAGGCCTATGCAGCGGTCCGCGAGACCGCCGAAGGGACGATTCTGACTGCGATCCGGGTCCTCGCCCAAGAGGCGGAAGCTCGAGCGGACGCCGAGCTGCCGGCGCTCTTCGCCGCTCTTACCCGGCGAGGGGACGAAGCCGTCGAGCAGACCCGCGAGCAGCTCGAGGTCCTTCGGCAGGCCGGCGTCGTCGACGCGGGCGCCGCGGGGCTCGTCGAGATCGTGCGCGGTATCGCGGCTCACCTCGCAGGCGAGCCGACGCCGGACGCGTCGGCCTCCGAGCCGCTCACACCTGAGGCCGTGCACTTGGAGGCCTCCCGCTTTCGCTACTGCACCGTCTTCGTCGTCGAGGGCGAAGAGCTCGACGCTTCCGAGCTCGAGCGTACGCTCGCCGAGCTGGGTGACTCGCTTCTCGTTGTCGGCGACGCGACGGCCTTGAAGGCGCACGTGCACACCGATGACCCGGGTGCGGCGCTGAGAGCGGGCACCGCGCTCGGCGTCATCGAGCGAGTCGAGATCGCGAACATGCACGTCCAGACGGCCAACCGCGAGCAGCGGTTGGCCCAGCCGCGCGGCGAGCAGACGCACACGACCATGGCGATCGCGGTCGTCTCGGGCGAGGGCAATCGGCGCCTCTTCGAGAGCCTGGGCGCAGCCGGGATCGTCGATGGCGGCGAGACGATGAACCCCTCGACCGAGGAGCTGCTCGAGGCGATCGACCGGGCGCGCAGCGCCGAGGCGGTCGTCCTCACGAACAACGACAACGTCGTTCTCGCGGCACGGCAGGCGGCCCGCCTGGCGGTGAAGCCCGTCCACGTCGTGGCCACGGGTTCGATCCAGGCCGGTCTCGGCGCGATGCTCGCCTTCGACGCAGCCCTCTCGGCGGAGGCGAACGCGGCTGCGATGGACGAGGCGGCCGCCTCGGTGGCGACGGGGGCGGTCACGATCGCCTCGCGAACGGTCAGCATCGACGGGCTCGACGTGGCGCGCGGCGCGTACCTCGGTCTCGCAGACGGAGAGCCGATCGCCGGCGGGACGAGCTTCGACACAGTCGCCGGGTCGGTCGTCGAGCACCTCCTCGGCGAGCCCCGAGACGTGCTGACCTTCATCACCGGAGAGGACGATCCCGAGCTCGGCCCGCTGCTCGCACGCGTGGCGGATCGGCATCCCGAGCTCGAGCTCGAGGTCCACGCCGGCGGCCAGCCGAACTATCCACTGCTTCTCGCGGCTGAGTAAGCAGTCGAGCGGGTCGACCGGTCAATTCAGACGGCCGTGCGAGCAAAGCCCGCACGGCCTGAAAGCGGCATCGCAAGCGACGCCGCGGTCGCGGCTGAGTAAGCAGTTCGAGCGGGTCGACCGGTCAATTCAGACGGCCGTGCAGCGAGGCATCGCTTGCGATGCCGCGGTCTCAACCGAGTAGATCACTACAGTGACCGGGTGATCGCGCCACCTGTCCGCGTCGCCCTGATCGAGGACAACGACGTCTTTCGCGAGGCTCTCGAGCTCCTCCTCGGTCTCCGGTCGGGGATCGAGGTCGTCGCCTCCGCCGAGGACGGCGGCAAGGTCGTGGAGCTCTGCCGGCAGTACTCGCCCGACGTCGTCGTCATGGACTATCGCCTTCCCGGCCTGGACGGCGTCCAGGCCACCAAGGCGGTGCGCGAGGCGTGCCCCGAAGTCGCGGTCGTGTGCTTGACGGCCTCGGCGAACCTCCGCGAGATCGACGCCCTCTACGCGGCCGGAGCCGCCGCTTGCCTGAGCAAGGATGAGCATCTCGACGACATCGTCGCGGGGATCCGCAAAGCTGCCGGCCACAGTGCAGCTCACAGCTGAGAACACCGCGATCGTCCTCGACTCGACGGCGGACTTCCCAGAGGGGCCGTCACGATTCCCGAACTGGCGAATCGTCCCGCTGTACGTGCGCTTCGGCGCTGAGAGCCACCGCGACTACGTGGACATCGGCCCCGAGCAGTTCTACGCCCGCCTGCGCACGGCCGAGGAGCTGCCGACGACCTCGCAGCCGACCCCAGCGGACTTCCTTTCCGCGTACGAGGAGCTCTCGGCCTTCGACCGTGTGCTCTCCCTTCAGCTGTCGAGCAAGATCTCAGGCACCTTCGAGAGCGCGGGGCGGGCAGCCGCCGAGTCGGGAGGTCGCGTACGGGTGATCGACACCGGCACGGCCTCGGCCGCGATCACGATCCTCGCACTCGCCGTGCAGCGACGGCTGACCCGGGGGACGTCGGACGAGGAGGTGGACGAGCTCGTCGCCAAATTCAAGCGCGAGTCCGGGCTCGTATTCACGCTCGACACGCTCGAGTACCTCGCCCGGGGCGGTCGCATCGGACGCGCAGCGGGCTGGGCCGGACAGCTCATGAACATCAAGCCGATCCTCACCCTCGCCGAGGGCGAGGTGCTGCCGCTCAAGCGCGTGCGCGGAAACCGGAAGGCGATCCAGGCCTTCGCCAACACCTTCGAGGCCGCGACACGCGACGAGCCGGGACTTCGCGTCGGCATCGCCCATGCCGAGGCGCCGGAGCGGCTGGCGGCGTTGACGAACCTCGTCCGCGCGGTTCGGCCGCACGCCGAGATCGAGGTGGCAACGACTCTGGGGCCGGTGCTCGGCACGCATGCCGGGCCCGGCACCGTCGGCCTCTTCTGGTTTCAGGATTAGGAGGGTTTGACGAAACATTGTTTGAGCCGCCGGGCCGCGCTGCTCGCCCCGAGGCGGCGTCCTCTCTATGAAGGAGGGCCTGGTGTCAATCGGGCGTTCGTCGACGGCGGTCACCTCCTCGCGCTTGGTGGATCTGAGCTCGGCTCAGCTCTCTATGGCGCCGTCGGCGGCGATGAGTTGGGTAGGAGCTGCTCCGGTAGCGCAATTCAGTTCGGGGCCGTCATGCGGCCAAGGACGCCGGGGCGCCTGCCGGAGCAAAGGGCTCGTTGCGGGTCAGCATGTGCCAGATCGCCTCGGTGAGCCGGCGGCCGATCTCGATCGCTGCCAGCTTCGTGCCGCGCTTGTTGCCGTGGCGGGCGCGGAAGCGCTCGCGGACTGGCCGGTAGCAGGGGTGACGGGCGGCGCTGTGCGCGGCCTCGACGAGTGCCCAGCGCAGGTAATTGGGCCCGTTCTTGCGCAGCGGTCCACGGCGGTCACGCTCGCCCGACTGCTCGACTCGCGGACAGAGGCCGGT
>DASWDJ010000048.1:0-12401 GCA_036395295.1 Gaiellaceae bacterium
CGCCGTCTCCGACGCGATCAACGAGCCGCGCTACCCCTCGCTGAAGGGGATCATGGGTGCGAAGAAGAAGCCGCAGGAGACCCTGTCGCTGGCCGATCTGGGCGTGGATGAGGCCAGCGTGGGGGACGCCGGATCCCGGACGACCGTGCTCGCACTCGCCGATCCGCCTGCGCGCGGCGACTCGCAGAAGATCGAGGACGACGGGTCCGCGGCGGAGCAGATCGTCGAGTTCCTGGCCCGGAAGAAGCTCCTGTGATCGCAGTCTTCGTCGAGCACCACGAGGGACAGCTGCAAAAAGGGTCGCTCGGCGTGCTCTCGAAGGCGGCAACGCTCGGCGAGGAGGTCGCCGCCGTTCTCCTCGGCCCGGGCACGAAGGAGCTGGCCGGGGAAGCGGGTCGGTTCGGGGCGCAGAGGGTGTTCGTCGCCGAGGCACCCGAGCTCGAGGCCCCGCTGCCCCAGCCGCGCGTCGACGCGCTCGCACAGCTCGTCGGCGAGCAGGACATCGACACGGTGCTCTTCGGCGCCTCCGTGCTTGCCTCCGACGTCGCGGCCGGGCTCGCCGCCCGGCTGGATGCCGGCCTCAACTGGGATCTCGTCGAGCTCGAGGCGAGCGACGGGCAGCTCGTCGGCAAGCGGCCTGCGCTCGAGGACTCGGTGTACGTCGACGTTGGCTGGACGAGCGAGCCGCGACTGGCGCTCTTTCGACCCGGCACGTTCGACCCGGCCGAAAGCGGCGGCGAGGCCCAGGTCGAGGAGCTCACGCCGAGCTTCGAGGAGTTCTCCACGGCGGCGACGATGGTCGAGCAGGCGCACGAGGAGTCGTCCGGCCCGTCGATCGAAGACGCCGACGTGATCGTTGCCGGGGGCCGCGGCCTGGGCGGCCCGGAGAACTTCTCGCTCGTCGAAGGGCTCGCAAAAGCCCTCGGCGGAGCTGTGGCCGCGACGCGCGCCGTCGTCGACGCTGGCTGGTATCCGTACGCGACCCAGGTCGGCCAGACGGGGAAGACGGTCTCGCCGAAGCTCTACATCGCCTGCGGCATCTCCGGCGCGATCCAGCACAAGGTCGGCATGCAGGGCTCGGGCACCGTCGTCGCGATCAACAAGGACCCGAACGCTCCGATCTTCGAGTTCTGCGACCTCGGCGTGGTCGGCGATCTGCACGAGATCGTCCCCAGGCTGACCGAGCTCGTCCAGCAGCGCAGGGCGGGCTAGCGGTGCGGCCCGTCGACCACCCCGCCCCGTTCTCGGCGCGGGAGTTCGTGGCCGAGCCGACCGACCCGCCCGACGAGCGGATCGAAGTCGGAATCCTGATCGTGGGCGCCGGGCCCGCCGGCCTCGCGTGTTCGATTCGTCTCGGCCAGCTCGTCCAGGAGTCGCCCGAGCTCGCCCAGCGGCTCGGCGACGTTCCGGTCGCCGTGCTCGAGAAAGGGAAGCAGCCGGGCTCGCACATCGTGTCTGGCGCGGTCGTCAATCCACGCGGCCTGCGGCGGCTCTTCCGCGGGCAGAAGCAGATCGCCGACATGCCGTTCTACGGGGAGGTCGAGGCCGAGTCGGTCTATTTCCTGCGCGCCAAGACCGCTCTGCGCATCCCGACTCCGCCGACGATGAAAAACCACGGCAACTACGTCGCCTCGCTCTCGCAGCTCGTCCGCTGGCTCGGTGAGCAGGCCGAGGAGGCCGGAGCAACGATCCTGCCCGAGAGCTCGGCCGAGCGACTGCTCGTCCAGGACGGACGGGTGCTCGGCGTCCGCACCGGCGACAAGGGCCGCGGCCGGAACGGTCAGCCGCTGCCCAACTTCGAGCCGGGCTTGGACATCCTCGCGCATGTGACCATCCTCTGCGAGGGCACGCAGGGTCACCTGACCGGCATCGCGCTCGACACCTTCGGGCTCGAGGGCGACAGCCCGCAGGTCTGGGCGCTTGGAGTCAAGGAGGTGTGGAAGGTCGAGCGGCCGCTGCGCCGTGTCGTGCACACGATGGGCTGGCCGCTGCGCGCAGGCGCCAAGTACCGGGAGTTCGGCGGCTCCTTCATCTACCCGATGGGCGAGGACCTGCTCACGCTGGGCATGGTCGTCGGGCTCGACTACCGGGACGCCGAACTATCGGTACACGATCTCCTTCAGGAGCTGAAGACGAACCCGCTCGTGCGGCGCATGCTCGATGGCGGAGAGCGGATCGGATGGGGCGCGAAGACGATCCCCGAGGGAGGCTTCGTCGCGCTCCCGCGCCGCCTGCATGCCCCGGGCCTGCTGCTCTGCGGCGACGGCGCCGGCATGGTCAACGTCCCGGCGCTGAAGGGCATCCACTACGCCGTCGAGTCGGGCCGCCTGGCCGCCGAGGCCGCCGTCGACGCGCTGCGGCCGGGGCGGACGCCGTGGGCGCCCGGAGCGCTCGGGACCTACGACGAGGCCGTGCGTCAGAGCTTCATCTGGAGCGACCTGAAGGCCGTTCGCAACATGCGCCAGGCGTTCGGCCGCGGCTTCTATCTCGGCGGCATGCTCGCGGGCGCGATGACGGCGAGCCGCGGCGCCTTTCCGCCGGGGAACATGCGCACCGAGCGCGACGCCGAGCAGCCGATCCTTCGCAGCGGGCGCAGCAGGAGCTATCCCGCGCCCGACGGTAAGCTCACCTTCGACAAGCTCTCGAGCGTGTACCTCTCGGGGAATCGCACCCGCGACGATGCGCCCAATCATCTTCGCGTGCAGACGAGAGTCCCCGAGGAGCTGGCCGTGCTCTGGGAACGCATGTGCCCGGCCCAGGTCTACGAGGCGAGCGACGGCAGTGTCGAGGTCACACCCTCGAACTGCGTGCAATGCGGTGCGATCACCGCGAAAGGCGGCCGGCTGACTCCGCCCGAGGGCGGCGCCGGGCCCGAGTACACCCTCACGTAGATGCTCCCCGGCCTCGATGAGCTCCGCGAGACCGTGGAGCATCTGGAACAGAGTCTTTCCGCGAGTCCTGAAGCCCGTCGAGCTGTCGTTCCTCGCTAGGTGTGCCCTTAGTGGCAGAAAAGTGCGAAGCATTTTTTGCGAGTCCCGGGCCCGTGGCCCGGGACCATTAGAGTCAAGGCGATGGATGGGAGGGAGCTCTTCGGTGCGCTTCGCGTGCGTCGGTTCAGGCTGCTCTGGCTCGGACAAGCGACTTCGACGCTCGGGGACGGGCTCGTCCCGGTCGCGCTCTCGTTCGCCGTCATCGGGACGCTGAACCGATCCGCGACTGCCCTCGGCGTCGTGCTCGCGGCGCACATCCTCCCGCTCGTCCTCTTCGTGCTCGCAGGCGGAGTCTGGGCCGACCGGCTGCCCCGGCAGCTGGTCATGCTCGTCTCCGATGTCATCCGCGGTGCCGTTCAGGCGACGATGGCCGTTCTGCTGCTCACCGGCGCCGCCGAGCTCTGGCACCTCGTTGTCCTGATTGCCGTCTACGGCACCGCCGAGGCCTTCTTCCAGCCCGCCGCGACCGGGCTCGTGCCGGCGACGATCAGCCCGCAGCGGCTCCAGCAGGCGAACGCTCTCCTCGGGCTCTCTCGCAGCATGGCCTTCGTCGTCGGGCCCGCGGTCGCTGGCGTGATCGCGGCGACCACGAATCCGGGAATCGTCTTCATCGTGGACGCGGCAACGTTCGCCGTCAGCGCGACGTCGCTCGCTCTCCTGCGCTTGCCGCGGTCGCGGCGAGAGGGGGAACGCCACAGCTTTCTCGCCGACCTCAAAGGCGGCTGGCACGAGCTCGTCACCCACACCTGGCTGTGGGTGATCGTCGTCTGGGCCTCGACGTTTCTCTGCCTCGTCATCGCGCCGTTCCTGACGCTCGGCCCGGTGATTGCCAAGGAGTCGCTCGGCGGCGCGGCAGCCTGGGGGATCATCGCCGCAGGCTGGGGCGCAGGGTCACTGGGCGGGGGTCTGCTCGCTTTGCGCTGGAAGCCCGCGCGGCCGATGCTCGCCTGCACCATTTTCACGCTGCCGATAGCTCCCGCCGTCGCACTGCTCGCGCTGCGGGCGCCAGCGCCGGTGATCGCCGTTGCGCAGGCGGTCGGCGGGCTGGGCATGGGTCTCTTCGGCGCCGTCTGGCAGACGACGCTGCAGCAGCATGTGCGCGAGGACGCTCTCTCGCGCGTCAGCGCCTGGGACTGGATGGGCTCGTTCGCCTTCCTGCCGCTTGGGTTCATCCTCGCGGGGCCGGTGTCGCGAGCGATCGGGATCTCGACGACGCTCTGGATCTCGGTCGGCTACCTGATCGTCTCCACCTTGGCGGTGCTGCTGGTGCCGAGCGTGCGCAACCTCCGCCGGCTCGACGAGCCGGAGCGGGAGCCCGAGCCGGAGGCGGTGCTCGCGAGGCTCCCCGGTGAGCCGGCCGAGGCGTTCCATGGCAGCTGAGCTCTCGCGAGAAGACGTCGTCGCAGCCCGGGAGGCGATCGCGGGCCGCCTGCACCGGACGCCGGTCTTCTCGTCGGCGACGCTCGGCGAGCGGGCCGGCGCGCCCGTCTATCTGAAAGCCGAGCTCTTCCAGCGCACGGGCTCCTTCAAGCCGCGCGGGGTGCTAACGAAGCTCGCCTCGCTCTCCGCGGAAGAGAAGAGGAGCGGCGTGATCGGGATCTCGGCCGGCAATCACGCGCAGGCGCTCGCATACTGCGCCGCGCTCGAGGACGTCGACGCGCTCATCGTCATGTGGCAGGGCGCCAGCAGCCAGAAGATCGAGGCCACTCGCGCGTACGGCGCGACGGTCGACCTCGAGGCCGATGGCCCGGCGCGCGCTTTCGACCGACTCGAGGAGCTGATGGGGGAGACCGGCCGCGCGCTCGTGCATCCCTTCGACGACACGCTGACGATCGCGGGCCAGGGAACCGTCGGGCTCGAGGTGCTCGAGGACGTCCCGGACGTGAGCGTGATCGTCGTGCCCGTCGGCGGCGGCGGGCTCGTCTCCGGGATTGCGCTCGCGGCCGAGGGCCGTCGCATCGTCGCTGTCGAGCCCGAGCTCTCGGATGCGCTCCATCGCGGGCTCGAGGCCGGACGCTCCGTTCCGGTTCACCCTCGCTCAATGGCCGATGGGCTCAGCGCGCCGTTCGCGGGCGAGCTCTGCATCGAGATCTGCGGCCGCCTGGGCGTGGAGAGCATCCTGGTCTCGGAGGACGAGCTCGCCGACGGAATGCGCTTCCTGTACCGGCGCGCGAAGCTGGCGTGCGAGCCTGCCGGAGCGGCCGCTGTCGGTGCGCTGCTGGCGGGGAAAGTCCCGCTCGAATCACGGGAAACCGCGGTCGCTGTTGTCTCAGGGGGCAACGTAGCAGCCGAAATTGCCTCTGCTATCCTCAGTGCAAATGAAGGCCGGGATTCATCCTGAGTATGTGCTCGCGACCGTTCGCTGCTCCTGCGGCAACGAGTTCCAGACGCGGTCGACGAAGCCCGAGCTCCACGTCGAGATCTGCTCGGCCTGCCACCCGTTCTATACGGGCAAGCAGAAGCTCGTCGACACGGGCGGCCGCGTCGAGCGGTTCCAGCGCCGGCTCGAGAAGGCCGGCGGCGCCCGCAAGGGCTAACGCCTCGTCATGACTCCTGCCCCCATCGGCGGCCAGGCCGTCCTCGAGGGCGTCATGATGCGGGGCCCGTCGAACTGGGCGCTCGCCGTGCGGAAGCCCGACGGCGAGATCGCCGAGGTCAACCGGCCGATCCAGTCTGTGATGACGCGCCACTGGGTTTTCCGGCTGCCGATCATCCGCGGCATCGTGGCGCTCGGCGAGTCGCTCGCGATCGGCTTCCGCGCGCTTGCGATCTCCGCGAATTACGCCGCTCAGGAGGAGGGTGACGACGGCGAAGTGACGACGGAGCTCTCGCGGGGGAGCCTGATCTTTGCCTTTGCGATCGCGATCGGGTTCGCGCTCATGCTCTTCAAGGTCACGCCGGCGCTGATCACGAACTGGCTGCCGATCGAGACCACCGGCTGGTTCGTGATCGTCGAGGGGATCATCCGCGTGTCGATCTTCGTCGCGTACCTCCTCGTGATCTCATTTCTGCCCGATCTCCGGCGCGTCTTCCAGTACCACGCTGCCGAGCACAAGGTGATCAACGCGTACGAGGCGGGGGAGGAGCTCGTGCCCGAGCGCGTTCAGCGCTTCAGCCTCATCCATCCGCGCTGCGGCACGGCGTTTCTGCTCTGGGTGATGGTGATCGCGATCTTCGTCTTCGCGTTCTTCGGCCGCCCGCACTGGTACTGGTTGGTCGCGAGCCGCATTTTGCTCCTGCCCCTGATTGCCGGGCTCGCATACGAGTTGATCCGCTTCGCGGGCCGCCATACGGGCAACCGCGCGCTGATGGCGCTGCTCGCTCCGGGTCTCTGGCTCCAGCGACTCACGACCCGGCAGCCCTCGCTCGACCAGCTCGAGGTCTCGATCCGCGCCCTGAAGGAAGTGCTCCAGCTCGAGAACCGCAAGCCGACCGAGGAGCCCGTCGAGGTTATGGCCTAAAGGGCACGGGAACCCTTGGTTCCCCCGTGGGCCTCCCTCAGGGTGGAGGCGCGGTTCAGGTGTTTCAGGAGCCGGCTAAGGGCTCGATGGTTCGCGCGTTCTCCTCTCGTTTGTGAGCCTCCCGCCGGGCGAAGCCCGGCTCCGGCGGCAGTTGGTGCTCGCCCTAGTTGGTTGACACTTCTTGTTCTCGCCCAAGCTTTTGGACGAAGAAGCCGGCTAGCAGCAGGACTGCTCCGACTGCCAGGAACGAGAGGGCCCGCGTGATCGAGCTCAGGTACGCGAGGTCGTAGAGGAAGAGCTTCGCGAGCGCGAGTCCGAAGAGGCCGAAGCCGACGAGTCGCAGCCACGTCGGGCCGCGGGTGAGCCCCGCGTAGAGGACTAGAAGGCCGATCAGGCCCCAGAAGGCGCTCACGGCCGAGTGGCCGCGCTCGAAGTTCGTCGTCACGCTCGCGCCGCCGAGGGCTTCGGCCAGGCCGAGGATCGCGAGCGAGATCGCGTACATGCCGAGCACCGCCGCGGCCGCCTCGGCAACTCGGCGCCAGAGAGGCCTGCGCAGGTCGAGGGCGTAGGCGAGCTCGTTGTAGGCGCTTGGCTGCTTAGGAGGCGGTCCCGGCTCGCCGCGAACGGCGAGCGCGCACACGACTGCCGCCCCGAGCACGAAGATCAGGCTCGTGACACCGCTCTCGGGATGACGATTCGCCTGAAAGAGGTCGCCCAGCGGAGCCTCGAACGAAAGGACGTGACCGAGCGAGAGCGCGAGGTACGCGCCCGACGCGAGCTCGAAGCGCTTTTCGCCGAGCCACCAGGCGAGCAACGCGAGGCCGGCTGCAGCGCCGGCCCACGCGAGGACGAGCAAGGCGCTGGTCAGGAGCACGGCGGTGGCATAGCCGGCTACCACGAGCCCAGGTGCCCAGAGGAGGGTTCCGAGGTCGCGGTCTCGCCTCAGGACGAGCGCGGAGAGGAGGCCGTAAAAGGCCGCCACGCCGAGGAGAACGACATGCTCGGCGGTCTCGCCCGGGACGAGCTCGAAGACGCCCGTCACGGCAAAGCCGACGCTGGCGACGACGAACCCGCCTACGAAGAGGAAGGCGGTCCGCTCGGGGGCGCCGAGCCGGTCGAGCAACGCGCCGGCGAGTAGAGCCGCGGCGCCTACGAGCAGAGCGACTCCGCGCGGCTTGCCCAGGAGCTCGGACCTGTCGTAGCCGTACGTCTCGAGGAAGACGGCACCGAGCGAGGCGAGCCCCGCGAGCCGCAGCTCGAGTCGTGAGAGGCGAAGCCCGGCGGCGAGCAGAGCGAGTGCCGCCAAGCCCCAGAGCCCGGTCACTCCGACGTGTCCCCAGTCGAAAGCAACTTCGACGTCCCCGGAAGAGATCCACTCGGCGAGACCGAGCACGCTCAGCGAAGCCGCATAGACGCCCGCGAGCGCACCGATCCAGCCGACGATCGAGCGCCAGAGCCGTTGGTTCTGGGCGAAAGCGATCAGATCGCGCCGAAACGGGGCGAAGATGCCGCCTGAGGCGGGCAGGGTCGGCCACGGCCGGCAGTTCCAGGCAACGACCGCCGCGGCGAGAGCGATGGCGACGGGCGCGAGCGCGCCGTGCGCCGGACTGGGGTCGGCCTCGTAGAGCTGCCGAACCGGGGTGTCGAGAGCAACGGCGTGGACGATCGCTGCGGTGAGGTAGGCAAACGCGGCGAGCTGGTAGCGAAGGTCGTCGACCCGCCGTGCGAGCCAGGCGAGGACGGCCGCCTCGGCCGCCCAGGCGATCGCGAGGGTCGGCCCGGATAGGAGATCGGCGGCGGCGAAGGCCGCGATCGCAAGCGCGACGGCTCCGAGCAGCGCGCTCAGGTCGCGGTGCCGCGGCGCGGGGAAGAGGATGCCGGCGACCAATCCGTAGGTCGCGGCCACTCCGAGGAGGACCCAGCCTTCGGTGCGGCCTGTGAACTGCGCAGCTGCGGCGCCGGCCCCGAAGAGGCCGCTGAGGATGACGAGAGCTGCCGGGAGGCGGGCCAGCGCGAGTGTCCCGAGCCGCTCCTGCCACCCGATCGCGGCGCCGAGGTAGAGCAGCCAGAAAAGCGCGGCGGCCGCGACGACATTCCACTCGGTGGGCTCCGCCTGGGCGACGAGGATGACGACCTGGGGCAGGCTTACCGCGAGCTCGGCGATCAGCAGCGTCTGCCACTGCTTGCGGATCGCGACGCTCGCGGTGCCGGCGAAGACGAGCGCCGCGAAGGCCGTCCCGGCCGAGCTGAGCTCGCCGGTGTCGAGGCCGATCGCCCCCGGAGCGAGCGTCGCGCCGATCAGTCCGAGACCTGCGATCAGCTCAGACGACCAGGCGAGAGCGGTGGCGACTCCCACGGCGGCGATCGCTGCGGCCAGGACGAGCGCGCCCCAATCGGGAACGAGGTCGTAGAGGAGCTTGGCGGCGAGCAGCGTCATGTACCCGCCGGCGATGCCCGTCCCGACGGCGGCGAGCGCCGAGTGGTACAGCTCCTCGAAGCGGCGCTTGATGTAAAGGCCTGCCGAGAAGACGACGGCGGAGGCGATCGAGCCGAGAACAACACGCGTCACGGGCCCGATCCAGCCCCGGTTGACCGCGAGCAGGAAGAAAAAGACAATCCCGAGCAGGGTGACGGCGCCGCCCGCCCAGGCGAGTGCCTTCGCCCCGACCAGCACCGACCAATCGAACTGCCGCGTGGGCTCACGCTCAGCGACCGGTCGTGCGACGCGAGCCGGCGGCGGGCTCGGGGGAGGCCGTGTGTACTCGGGCGCCGGAGGGACGACGGGCGGAGGCAGAATCGGAGGCGTGGCTGCCTCTGGCCTGGCGAGCCGACGCAGCTCGGCGAGCTCGCGCTCGAGGGCGTTGAGGCGACGGGCAAACTCGTCCAGACGGGCGGGAAGCTCTGGCGGCAACTCGGTCATCGTTGTCCTTTCGCCGACTGGTATCGCATGTCTGCTATTTATAGCAAATACGCTATTCATGTCAAGGTCGTGTTAACCCGCCGCTACCCTTGATGCCATGGCCATCCAGGAGCTCGTCGAGGACGTCGAGCGCTCCTATCGTGAGACACAGGAGCGCCTGTCCGACCCTGCCGTCTACAACGACCACCGCGAGGCGGCGGACGTCGGTCGGCGCCTGAAGGAGCTCGAGGGCCCGCATAAGCTCGCGCGGGAGTGGCTCGCAGTCCACGAGGACCTGGAGGCGGCCCGGGCAGACGGGGATCTTCGCGAGCTCGTCCCGGAGCTCGAGGAGCGGCTCGAGCGGCTCGAGGAGGAGTTGAAGCTCGCGCTCGTCGAGACCGACCCCGCCGACCAGAAGGATGTCCTCGTCGAGATCCGGCAGGGCGTCGGCGGCGACGAGGCCGCGCTCTGGGCAGGCGATCTCTACCGCATGCTCACGCGCTACGCCGAGCGGCTCGGCTTCAAGACGGAGGTGCTCTCGTCGAGCCAGAGCGAAGGAGGCGGCTTCAAGGAAGTGACCTTTGCAGTCAAGGGCGACGGCGCCTACTCGAAGTTCAAGTGGGAGGGCGGGACGCACCGCGTCCAGCGCGTGCCGCAGACGGAGTCCCAGGGGCGCATCCATACCTCGACGGCGACGGTGGCCGTCATGCCCGAGGCCGAAGAGGTCGAGGTCGACATCGATCCGAACGAACTCAAGATCGACGTCTATCGCTCCACCGGGCCTGGAGGGCAGAGCGTCAACACGACCGATTCCGCGGTGCGGATCACGCACCTGCCGACCGGCCTCGTCGTCGCCATGCAGGACGAGAAGTCGCAGCTCCAGAACAAGGCCAAAGCAATGCGGGTGCTGCGCGCACGGCTCTTCGAGCTCGAGCGACAGAAGCAGCGCGAGGAGCAGGAGGCGACCCGGCGCTCGCAGATCGGCTCCGGCGAGCGGGCCGAGAAAATCCGCACGTACAACTTCGCCGAGAACCGGCTCACCGATCATCGGATCAAGCTGACGCAGCACCGGCTCGACGCGATCCTCGACGGCGAGCTCGACGACTTCACCGAGGCGCTCGCAGCCGAGGAGCGCAGCCGTGCGCTCGAGGCGTGAGCGCCCGCGAGCTGCTCAGCTCGGCGGCTGAAGAGCTCGCCGTCGCCGGGTGCCCATCGCCGCGCGTCGACGCGGAGTGGCTGTTGGCACACGTCCTCGGTGTCACCCGAACCGATCTCTACGCGGACGGCAACAGGTCGCTCGAGCCCGGGGAGGAGCGGAGCTTCCGCGCGCTGGTCGCGTGCCGGGCCCGCCGCGAGCCGCTCGCCTACGTTCTCGGCGAGTGGGGCTTCCGCGGGCTCACGCTGCAGGTCGATCCGAGAGTCCTCGTCCCGCGGCCGGAGACAGAGGCCGTCGTCGAGCGCTGTCTCGCGCTGCTCGCCGGTCTCACGGAGCCGCGGGTGCTGGACGTTGGAGTGGGCTCGGGAGCGATCGCCCTCGCGATCGCGCAGGAACATCCCACCGCGTTCGTGGTCGCGACCGACAACTCGCCGGGCGCGCTCGCCGTGGCCGCGGAGAATCGTGCTCGGGCCGGGCTCGCCGAGCGAGTCGAGCTCGTTCAAGGCGAGCTCTTCGCCTCGCAGGAGGGGCCATTCGACCTGATCGTCTCGAATCCGCCGTACGTCGAGGCGGACGAGCTCGACGGCCTCGAGCCGGAAGTGGCGCAGTACGAGCCGCGCGCAGCGCTCCTCTCTTCGGGAGCGACCGAAGCAATCGCCGAGCAAGCGAGGTCGCGCTTGACCCCCGGCGGCGCCCTCGTGCTCGAAGCCGGCGACGGCAAAGCCGGCCTGGTCGCAGACCTGCTTGCCCGCCTCGGGTATGAGGAGGTCTCGATCGGGGAAGACCTGACGGGACGTGAGCGAATCGTCGATGGACGCGCGCCTAGTTGACGAGGCGGTGGAGGCGATCCGGGCCGGCCGGTCCGTCGTGCTCCCGACTGACACCGTGTACGGCCTGTGCGCGACGCCCTACCACCCGGAGCCCGTCCTCGGCATGTATCGCCTCAAGGGGCGGGACGAGCAGCAGCCGACGGCGCTTCTTTCGTCCGATCTGGACCTGATCTTCGAGTGCGTGCCGGAGCTGCGCGGCCGCGCCGGGGGGCTCGCCAGAGCGTTGCTGCCGGGGCCGATGACGCTCGTCCTGCCGAATCCGGCGCGCCGCTTCCGCTGGCTGACGGGGTCGAGGCCGGAGACGATCGGGGTCCGCGTCCCTGTCCTCGAAGGCTCGGCGCACTGGATCGTCAGCCGCGTCGGGGCTGTCGCGGCCACGAGCGCCAACCTCGCAGGCGGCCCCGATCCACGCCGCCTCCACGACGTGCCAGAGGAGATCCGCTCTGGCTGCGCGGCGCTTGTCGACGGCGGAGAGCTACCCGGGACGCCGTCGACGGTGGTCGACCTCACGGGGCCGGAGCCGAAGATCCTGCGGGAAGGGGCGGTGCCCGCTGCCGACGTGCTCCACCACATCGGGCAACGGGTCTGACCGCATCCGCGAGGGCCAGTAGCATCTCCTCTATGGCCGTCGCGCACGAGACTCTTCAACACCTGCGCAGCGCGGGGCTCGCCGACATCGACCCCGAGATCGCGGAGCTGCTCGGGCGGGAGCTCGAGCGGCAGCGTGGCCAGATCGAGCTCATCGCCTCAGAGAACTTCACCTGGCCGTCGATCCTCGAGACCGTCGGCTCGGTGCCGACGAACAAGTACGCCGAGGGGTATCCGGGCAAGCGCTACTACGGCGGCTGCGAGATCATCGACGAGATCGAGCAGACCACGATCGACCGCGCCCTGGCCCTCTTCGGCGGCGACCATGCGAACGTACAGCCGCACGCGGGCGCGCAGACGAACATGGCCGTCTACATGGCCGCCCTCCAGCCTGGCGAGACGATCCTCTCGCTCGAGCTCTCACACGGCGGTCACCTGACACACGGCCTCAAGGTCAACTTCTCCGGGCGGCTCTAC
>DASWDJ010000049.1:0-8337 GCA_036395295.1 Gaiellaceae bacterium
TTCAGCTCGTCCAGGAGGGGCGCGTACTGCGCCCTGACGTCAACGAGCGGGATCTGCGGCACGGCGAGCCAGTCTAATTGACCTCCGCCTGCGGACATACAGGGCAATCGCAAGAGCGACGACTGCCACCACGACCAGATATTCGACCCACCGGAAATCGCGATGGAAGTGCTCGTAATTTGCTCCGACGGCCCAGCCGACACCCGCGAACGCGAAACACCAGGGCACACAGCCGAGGAAGGTCAGCACGGTGTACCGGACGACCGGCATCCGCGCGACCCCGGCCGGGATCGAGACGAACGAGCGAACGACCGGAGTCACCCTTCCGAGGAAGACCGCCGCGTCGCCGTAGCGCTCGAACCAGCGATCTGCCCGTTGAAGCTTCTCCGGCCCGAGATGCAGCCAGCGCCCGCGGCGCTCGAGGTACGGGCGACCGCCGTAGGCACCGATCGCCCAGCCGATCAGCGATCCAACAGTGTTCCCGATCGCGCCGGCCAGCGACATCGCCAAGAAACCCCAGAACGGTGACTCGAGGCGCCAGCCGAAAAGCACGACGCCCTGAGCCGCGATCGCGCCCGAGGCGACGACCCCTGCGTAGAGCATCACGAGCTCGCTCGCCGCCGGCAGAACAGCGTCGATCACCATCAGGCCGAAGACGGCGTACAGGCCGTGGTCGCCGACGAGCGACGTCAGCCCACCGGACAGCGAGGCAAGCGGCACAGGGTGAATCTAGCGCCGCGCTCGCCGCACCGAGAATCGACGCGCGAGCTCGGCGCGTCCGAAAGTGTTCGAGGTGCGGACGCGCGCGACGTACAGCCCCGAGAAGGCGCGAACGCCGTTCCCGTAGCGCCCATCCCAGCGGATGCTCATCTGGCCGGCGCGACGCCTCCGCTGAATCGTCCGCACCCTTGCGCCGCTCGCCGTCTCGATCGTCACGGTCACGAGCGCCGGATGGGCGAGGCGGAAGCGCACGCGCAGCGTCCCGCCGCGGCGCCGGACGACGACGCGCGCAGGCCGGACTCGTAGGTAGCCGAGCGTGTTGTTCAGATAGAAGGATCGGGTGACGCTGGACTGCTGCTGCTGGTCGTCGACGGCGTTGATCACCCAGCGCCAGAGGCCCTCGGGCTCAGGTGCTCCCTGCGGCGTGCGACCAGACCACTTAAGCCGGTAGACACCCGGCGGGCGCTCTCCCGTCTGGGTCTGACGGGGAATGCGGTCGGGCCCGACGAGGCTCGCGGTCACCGTCGACGGCCTGACGAGCTTGTAGCTCAGCGACTGGACTTCGGCGATGCCGTCGCCGTTCGGCGAGAGTACCGGCACCGAGGGCAACGGGGCATGTACCCCGTAGTAGAAGACGAAGAGGCCGTCTGCCACCGCACGCTCCCCGCCCGGGTCGGAGGGCCGGTTCAGCAACTTCCCGTTGAAGGCCAGGGTCGTCGAGCCGCCCGCGTCGAGGGCGCTCGCGGTCACGGCGCCGAGCCGCACCATCGTCTGCGCCAGCTCGAAGTTCGTCATGCCAGAGCTGTAGCCGGGCCGCCGGCCGTCGACGGCGACGAGCAGGATACGTCCGTCCGCGCGCTGGCCCACCGCCGTGCGCGGATTTCGGACCGAGAGCTGCGTGCTGGTGAACTGCTCGAGAGCACGGAAGACCGGCTGGCTGTTGCGGACGATGATCGGACCGCCGCCGACTGCGTCGACGACACTGCTCCACTGCGGCCGGAGCACGAGGCGCGCGGTGACCTCCTGCCCGACCGGAGCCTCGGAGGCGAGCCGCCCGGCCGAGGCGCCGCGGCCGACGAGCACGCCACCTCCCGGCGGGATCGGAGTGCCGCCACCGGGCTTCGCTGCCGTCACCGTCCCAGTCATGTCCGTAAAGGGAGCGGCGGGGGGCAAAGAGCCCAGCGTGATCTCCACGGTCCCCTGCGCGGCGGGCGTCGCCGATCCCCAGGCGGGGGTGAAGAGCGAGACACCTTGCGGGCCGGGCCGCTGGTTGAGACCGTTCAGAGGCCGTCGCTGGCTCAATCCCTGCCACGTGCCGAGCATTTCGACCCGCTCGACGACCAGGCGCCCGTCGTCGGTGATGCCGATCGTGGAGCGCTTGGAATGTGGGGGGGTCGTGAGGACGCCAGATTCCATGTACATGCCGCTCGGCAGGCCCTCGTTCCAGGTGAAGAGATCGGCGTTGATACCGCCGACTGTCGCGCTCGCCGAGGCCCGCTTCTGCATCGAGGTCACGGTCTCGCGACCGAGCACGGCGCCGTTGGAGAGGTAGGGCCTCAGTGCGTAAAGACCGCCCGGCCGCGGCGCGGTCATGATGTGCACCACGTCGGGCCCATGCGGGGTGAACCAGAGCTGGCGCTCGTAGGTCACACCGGGGGTGAGCATTACGCGCCCGGCCATCGCCGACGGCGCGAAGACGCCCGCGAGGAGCATTGCGATGAGGACTCTCCGGAGCACGACCCTGCCCGAGGCTAGCGCAAGGCTCTGCGAGAGCGCACAGCCCTTACATCTTTCGAACGGGAATCCGCGGCTAGTTCCAGACGCGCACGTCGCGGTACAGCGTGTCGCGCTGCACCGGCGTCTTGCCCAGAGCCTTGATCACGCGGACGAAGTCGTCCGTGGACGCTCGGTGGGTCGTCCCGGCCGCCGAGACGACGTTCTCCTCGATCATCACCGAGCCGAGGTCGTCGGCGCCGAACTCGAGCGCAACCTGCCCGATCTTCATGCCCTGCGTCACCCACGAGGACTGGATGTGGTCGACGTTGTCGAGGTAGATCCGGCTCACCGCCTGGGTGAGGAGGTACTCGAACGATGTCGGGTGGTGCGTGACGAGCGGCGCCAGGCGCGTGCCCGCGGGCTGGAACGTCCAAGAGATGAAGGCGCGGAAGCCGCGCGTCTCGTCCTGGAGCTCGCGGATGCGGCGCATGTGCTCGATGCGCTCCGCGAGCGTCTCGACATGGCCGTACATCATCGTCGCGGTCGTCGACATGCCGAGCCGGTGCGCGTGGCGCATGACGTTCAGCCAGTCGGCGGTGCGCGTCTTCTTCGGGGCGATCACATCGCGCGCGCGGTCGACGAGAATCTCGGCGCCGCCGCCGGGGATCGAGTCGAGCCCCGAGTCGCGGAGGCGGGTCAGCGTCTGCGGGATGTCGAGCTTCGAGCGGCGCGCGATGTGCTGGATCTCGGGCGGCGAGAGCGCGTGCAGGTGGATCGGGTAGCGCTCCTTGATCGAGCGGAAGAGGTCCTCGTAGTAGTCGATGTCGAGGTCGGGGTGGTGCCCGCCCTGCATCAGGACCCCCGTTCCGCCGATCGCGAGCGTCTCGTCGATCTTCTTGAAGATGACGGTCTTCGGCAGCAGGTAGCCCTCGGCGCGGTCGCCGGGTCGGCGGTAGAAGGCACAGAAGTCGCAGTCGGTGACGCAGACGTTGGTGTAGTTGACGTTGCGGTCGATGATGAACGTGATCCGGCCGGGATCGCTCTTGCGCGCGCGGAGCACGTCGGCCGTCTTCCCAACCGCCACCAGGTCCTTCGACTCCAGCAGCGTCAACGCGTCCGCGTCGGTGATCCGCTCACCGTCGAGAGCCTTGTCGAGAATTGGTGTAACGCCTTTGTGACCGTTTCGACTCATCTTTGGTTGGGGTCTGACCCCAGGCTCATGCGGGCACTGCCTCTCCGTGGACGAAGCGGAGGTCGGGGATGCGCTCGAGCTCGCCGGCGTCGCGGGCGAGCTCCAGGAAGGTGAAGAGGCCCGCGCGCTCGCGCGGACCGAAGCGGTAGCGCAGCTTCTCGAAGTAGCGCGCGAGGAAGCCGGCCGGATAGCCGTAGCGCTCGCTTGCCTCCCGGGCGAGGAGCTCCGGTTCCGCGCGGGCCTGCCGTACCGAGGCGACGAGCGCATCCTCGAGCTCCTCGATTCCCTCCGGCGGCGGGTCGGCGGCCGCCCAGACGGCGAAGACCATCGGGAGCCCGGTCCGTTCGCCCCAGAGCCGGCCGAGGTCGTAGTGCGGGGTCGGGTCCTCGAAGGCGCTGCGCAGTGCAGCGTCGCCGATCAAGAGCTTTGCGTCGGCCTCCTCGCCGAGTGGAACCTGCTCGGTCTCCGACAGCAGGACGCGCGCGAGGACGACCGACGTCGCGCTCTCGGGGGTGACTCCGAGGCGCCTGATCTGCTCGAGGGGCTTCGACGAGATGAGCTGAATCGAATCGACGGCTCCCTCGGAGGAAACGCAGAGCCGCGGGAGGAGCCTGAGCCGGTCGGCGTTGCGCGCCCACTCGATCGACGGGATCGGCGCGACGTCGACCTCGCCCGCGAGCAGGGCACGCGAGAGCTCCGTCGGCACGCCTGCCACCTCCTCCACCTCGGCGTCGAGCCGGTGGAAGACCGGAGCCATGTTCACGTACGAGATCCGGCCGAGCCTCACCATCGGGCTAGCGCGTTGTAGAGCGTGTCCCGCTGCACAGGGATGCGGCCCGCCTCTTGGATCACGCGTATGAGCTCCTCGATCTTCTGCTCCGTCTCCGTGCGTGCCCCCGCCGCGTGGAAGATCTCCTCGCGCATGACCGTGCCCTGCACGTCGTTGGCCCCGAAGTGGAGCGCGACCTGGGTCAGCGGGAGGCCCATCATGATCCAGTAGGCCTTCACGTTCGGAATGTTGTCGAGCAGCAGCCGCGAGACGGCGATCATCTTCAAGTCGACCGAGCCCGCGGTGTGCTTCCAGCCTCGACGCTCGAAGACCGTGTTCTCCGGGTGGAACGCGAGCGGGATGAAGGCGAGGAAGCCCCCGGTCTCGTCCTGCAGCTCACGCAGCCGCAGCAGGTGGTCGACGCGCTCCGCGTAGGTCTCGACGTGGCCGTAGAGGATCGTGCAGTGCGTCGGGATGCCGAGCCGGTGCGCGGTGCGGTGGACGTCGAACCAGTTGTCGGGATGCTCCTTACCGGGCGCGACCAGTCGCCGCACGCGGTCAGCGAAGACCTCGGCGCCGCCGCCGGGCAGCGAGCCGAGCCCCGCATCGCGCAGCTCCCGCAGGACCTCCTCGTGGGTGAGGCCGGAGAGCTTCGTCATGTGGTGGATCTCGCTCGCGGTGAAGAGCTTCAGGTGCACGTCCGGCAGCGCCTCGTGCAGCCGGCGAACGATCTCGACGTAGTAGTCGAAGTCGACGTGGGGGCTCTCGCCGCCGACCATGTGGATCTCGGTGAAGCCCGTCAGCTCGCGCTGGCGCAGCGCGTCTTCGACGAGCTCTTCGGCCGTGTACGTGTAGGCGCTCTCCTGCTTCTGCGTGACGGCGAACGCGCAGAACTTGCACTTCACGCGGCAGACGTTCGTCTGGTTCAGGTACAGGTTCTGGACGAAGTAGACCTCGTCTCCTCCACCCCGCTCGCGCCGGGCGAGATCGGCGAGCTCGCCGAGACCGAGCAGGTCGTCCGACTCCATGAGCGCGAGCCCGTCCTCGAGGTCGAGCCGCTCTCCAGCCTCGATCTTCTCTCGGATCGGCTCGAGCGTCGAGGTTTGGTCGAGCACTGCCACTACGCGGTCCTTTCGACGACCGCGTCGGCGATCGCGTCGAGCTCTTTGCGCGACTCGACCCCTTCGAGATAGGCGCGCGCCTGCTCCGCGTACTTACGGGCGACCTCTCGGGCCTCCTCGATCGCAGTGCCGGCGGCGACTCGGAGGAGCGCTCCGTCGAGCGACCCGCCGGCGAGTGCGTTACGGACGACCTCGTCCTCACGCGCGGCCAACAGCAGCGGCAGCGTGGGAATGCCTTCGCGCAGATCGGTGCCGGCGATCTTCCCGGTCTCGACGGTCTGGCCCGCGCAGTCGAGGCAGTCGTCGACGATCTGGAACGCGATGCCGAGCGCGAGGCCGAACGCTCCCAGCTCCCCGCGCCGGCCGCCGAGCAGGCACGCCGCCTCGAAGAGCTTCGCCGTCTTCAGTGCGCAGCGCTCCAGGTACTCCTCGACGGTCGTCTCGGGCCGGCGACGCTGTCCGCGCTCGAGCGCCTCGCCGCGCACGAGGCCGAGCGCTGCGTCCGCAAGGATTGCGACGGCCTGCGCGTCGCCGGTCGCGGCGAGCTCGGCGAACGCGCGCGCGAAGAGGTAGACCCCGCCGGCGCTCGCCGCCTCGGCGCCGTAGGCCGACCACACGGACGCGCGACCGCGCCTGAGCTCGGCGCCGTCGATGAGGTCGTCGTGGACGAGGCTCGCCATGTGCACGAGCTCGATCGCAACACCCGCCGCGAGCGGCGGATCGTCTTCGGGCGCCGCGGTGAGGAAGACGAGGAGCGGGCGAAGACGCTTTCCACCCGAGGTGAGCGCCTCGGCGCCGATCTCGGCGACGAGCCCGGGCCGGAAGGCGACCGCCTCGGAGAGCCGGTCCTCGAGCTCCTCGAGATAAGAGTCGAGCCCCGGAGCCCCGTGCACGGTTGCGATCGCGCTCACTTCGCGACCCCGGTGTGCAGGGCGACGATGCCGCCGGCGAAGAGTCGCCAGCGGATCTCGGCGAAGCCCGCCTCGTCGAGGAGCTTGGCCAGGCCCTCAGGCGCCGGGAACCTGCGGACGCTGGCGGGCAGGTAGGAATACGCCGACCCTCCGGGCAGCACCTTGCCGGCTAGCGGTATGACGCCGTCGAACCAGAAGCGATAGAAGGGCGCGAGCAGGCCTTGAGGACGCGTGATCTCGAGGATCGCCAACCGGCCGTCTGGGCGCAGGACCCGGCGCAGCTCCGCCAGCCCTCGCTCCACGTTCGGCAGATTCCGGAGCCCGAAGCCGATCGTGACGGCGTCGAACGACCCGTCCGCGAAGGGCAGGGCGAGCGCGTCGCCCTCGACCCATGCGATCGCGGACGACTTGCGGCGGGCACGCTCGAGCATCGGCGCCGAGAAGTCGAGCCCGGTCACGCGTCCTCCGGATTCGGCGGCGGCCAGCGCCAGGTCGCCTGTCCCGCAGCAGACGTCGAGCACACGGTCGTCCGGCCGCACGACGGCGGCCGCTGTTTGCCGCCGCCAGCCCTGATCGAGGCCGACCGTCATCAACCGGTTCATGGCGTCGTAGACCGGCGCGATCCGGTCGAACATCCGGCGGACCCCCTCCGGCGGGAGCGTCCCAGTCTCCGCCATCGAGGACACGTCCAGGGCCTGGCCCTGGACACGGGTGTTTGGGATACGGCTCATTCCTCGCCCCAGGGCTTGACGAGAGACTGCTCAAGGCCCAGCTGGGCCAGGCAGCGGCCAACAATGAAATCGACGAGGTCATCGATCGTCTCGGCTCCGTGGTAGAAGCCCGGCGCGGCGAAGAGGATGACCGCGCCGGCTTGCCGCAGTTTCAGGAGATTCTCGAGGTGGATCGTCGAGAGCGGCGTCTCGCGGGGAACGAGCACGAGCTTGCGGCCCTCCTTGAGCGCCACACCCGCCGCGCGATGGACGAGGTTGGCCTCACCGCCGGTCGCGATCGTGCCCGCGGTCGCCATCGAGCAGGGGCAGACGACGTAGCCGTCGACCCGCGCCGAGCCGCTCGCGTACGGAGCCGAGTAATCGTGCGGGTCGAAGACCGTCGCGGCAGCCCCGGCCCGCTCGGTGAAGCGGGCGAGCACCTCGTCGCGCGGGAGCCGCGGCTCGCCGTAGAGCTCGGTCGCCAGCACCTCGACGCCGGCCGCCGAGGCGCAGACCCCGATCTCGCAGTCGGCTGCGGCGAGCGAATCGACGAGTCGCGCGGCATACGGCGCTCCGGACGCGCCGGTGATCCCCAGGAAGATGCGCATTACTTCGGGCCCTTGGAGAGCTCGAGGAACGTGCCCAGGCGCTTCAGGTTCTCGTCGCCGAGACCGACCTCTCCCCCGAACTTCGGCATCACGTTGTTGCCGAACTTCGACGGGTCGGCGACGTAGTCGGCAAACCCCTGAACCCCCCGGTTCGAGGTCCTACCGATCGCGGACAGGTCGGGGGCGCCGAGATTTGGCGTGCCCGCGCCCAGATACGTGTGACAGTTCAGGCACCCCACTTGAGCGAAGATCTTCGCCCCTGCGATGGCCTGAGCATTTCCGGAGAAACCTTCCTGCTTCTGCCACGTAGAAACGAGCGTGAGGTTCTCCGCCCCCAGCGACTCCTTCGCGGTCGCACCCTTGTACGTAAGCGTGCCCATCGAGATCACAGTCAGGATCGCCGCGACGACCGCAACGGGCCGGCGCAGTGGCCGGCGCTCCCGGCGCAGGTCGAGGAAGGGGAACGCGAGGAGGAGGATGAGCGCGATCGTCGGCACTCCGACGGTGCCCAGGATCACCGAGTCCGGCCACTTGAAGATCCGCAGGAGGTAGAAGAGGAAGTAGAAGTACCAGTCGGGCCGCGGCACGAA
>DASWDJ010000050.1:0-1897 GCA_036395295.1 Gaiellaceae bacterium
CGTCGGTACCGCGAAGGCTCCAGCTCTTCGGAGGATTTAGTTCGGTCACTTCATTCGTCATCGACCTCTCCATGCGGCCGACTCGCCGAGTCACAATCACTTGCGAGCCCACCGCGAGAGGCGAGTCCCCGCGCACGGACAGGGCACTCTCTTGCCACTCCGGGAGATGCGACGGGTTGGTCAGATAGGTGAAGACGTCCTCGGGCCGCCGGGATATCTCGATGCTGTTCACAATCGGCGCCATCATGCCTCCTTCGTCACGATTTCCGCGGATCATTCCATACGAGAACTCCGCTATCACCTCGCCGTGCTCGACCCTGACGGCCGCGACGTCTCCACTCTTCGGGAATGGCTTCGGCGCTGATAAGACGCCCACACGCACATCAGGCGACGAGCGGCGGCAAGGGACGTTACGCTGGTTCAATTCCCGCTGCCTCCACTCCGCTACCTGCGGCCGAAGCCGGCAGCCGGCATGGCGGCGAGGTCGTCTGTAGCTCCTCGTGAACGGTTACGGCCCGCTCGCGTGCGGGTGTTGCGCCTGGATGTCGGTGAGCTCGAGGTTGGCGGCGGTTCGGGGCAGGTACTCGAACGTCTGGTAGCGGAAGATGAGGTCGCCCACTTTCTGCATATCCGTATAGGCCGGCGCACGGATCTCCACCGGATAGAAGGTGTCGGGATCGACGTACACGTAGCTCGCCTCGCGCCGACAGTCGCCGTCCGGACAGGGCTCGAGCCGAATGCGGTGAACGATGCGGCCGTCGAGCTGCGTCTTGCCTTCGTCGTGAGCACCTCCTCGGTCGATCGCTTCGCGAAACACTCTCGCGGGGTCCGGCGGCATGTTGAACAGCAGCTGCGAACCCCGCAGTGTGCTCGGCGGTTCGAACACGAGTGTCTCGAGCGGTTCGAACGTGCCGCCGATCTCCGTCCGTGTGCCCTCCGAGCAAGCGGACTCGGGCGGAAAGTCGTGCACGAGGGCGCGGTACCTGTACGGCGGCGTCTGATCGATCCAGATCTCATTCGGGCCGCGAGTGACCGTGCACGCGCGGGCCGTTGAGGTCGTCGTCTGCTCCCACTTCTGGTGCAGGACCGTCGCGGCCGGGGCCCTGAGTGCAGCCTTGGCTCGCTCAAGGAAGCCGGGCGAATTGCTCCACGGAGCGGTACGCTTCAGTCGCTATTTGGCGCGCGGCTTGCCCGCGTCGATGGAGTCCGGCCTGCCGGTCGCACCTAGTCAAAGTTGGTGGGTCCCGGTGCGCCGACGCGGCAGGAACGCCGCGCGGTTCGATTCCCGCCGCCTCCCCTGAAGCGTCCGTGGCCGCGCTGTGCGCGGCCGCTATGACGCGCGTCTCCTCGCCCTGCGGGCTTCGTCGCTTGATGCTTGGTCGCATCAATTCAGGCGGAGGCGACCCGCTCCGACACGAATTCGCCTTGACAGCGCGCGATCGTTAACCCGAGGTGGCGACATCTGGACCCGAGCGTCGGCTTCGTGGTGCGATAATGACTTAGTGCGATTCCTCACGAGAGATCCTGTCCAGTCGGGCTCGCGATCGTGGTGCTCGCGGCAGCCTGCGGATCGGGCTCGAAGGAGCAGACATTCTCAGCAGCCGATCTCCGGCGGATCGCGACGGTTCGGCCGATGACGCCGGGCTGGGCTTGGCCGGAGAAGCCACACCACGAGCGGAACAGCGGGGAGGCCTGTGACGGGTGGCGCTGGCAGGACGAGGAGAAGCTGGGAGTCACCTTCGCGTGCGTGGCCGAGAGCGAGACGGGGGCGCACAAAGGGTTGGCGGGAGCCCGAGCGTTTGCACGCGGCTGGGCGAAGCGCACCGTCGACGGAGGCCAGTTCACGGACGTCGCGCTCGAAGGGCTCGGCGAAGAGGCCTGGCGGATCCAGGAAGAC
>DASWDJ010000051.1:0-16380 GCA_036395295.1 Gaiellaceae bacterium
CGTGCGGACGCGGCTGGCCGACCGCCCCGGCGAGCTGATCAAACTCCTGGCGCTCTTCGCCGAGGAGCACGCAAACGTCGTCTCCGTCGAGCACCACCGCGAGGGGATGGACATACCCGTCACCGAGACGGAGGTCGAGGCGACGCTCCTGACCCGTAACCAGGAGCACTGCGCGGAGATCCTCGCTGCGATGCGATCCCGCGGCTACGTAGTCGAACGGCTGCAGTAGTCCTACACTCGGCTCATGCTCGTCTGCGACAACTGTGCCCGCGAGAACGCCAAGGACGCACGCTTCTGCTCGAACTGCGGCGCTGCCCTGAATGTCGAGCCCGCTCGCGCCCGCGAGGAGCGCAAGGTCGTGACCGTCCTCTTCGCCGATCTCATCGGGTTCACTAGTCGCGCCGAGCAGATGGACCCGGAAGACGTGCGCGCGGTGCTCGAGCCCTACCACGCGCGGCTCCGCACTGAGCTCGAGCGCTACGGCGGCACCGTCGAGAAGTTCATCGGCGACGCGGTCATGGCCCTCTTCGGCGCGCCGGTCGCGCACGAGGACGATCCGGAGCGGGCCGTCCGGGCCGCCTTTGCGATTCGCGACTGGGTGCGGGACCAGAAAGAGCTGCAACTGAGGATCGCCGTTACCACCGGAGAGGCGCTCGTCTCGCTCGATGCTCGACCTGCAGAGGGGGAGGGGATGGCCTCCGGCGACGTCGTCAACACAGCTGCGCGGCTCCAAGCGGCCGCGCCGGTCAACGGCATCCTCGTCGACGAGACGACCTACCGCGCGACGAGCACGCTCATCGACTACGCCTCCGTCGAGCCAGTCGAGGCCAAGGGGAAATCCAAGCGAGTGCAGGCCTGGGAAGCCGTCGAGGCTCGGTCCCGTTATGGCGTCGACACGGCTCAGGCACCGCGCGCCCCCCTGATCGGACGCGAGCGAGAGCTCGACGTCCTCGTCCAAGCGCTTGCACGTGTGCGCGAAGAACATGCTCCCCAGCTCGTGACGCTGGTCGGCGTGCCCGGGATCGGCAAGAGCCGGCTCGTCTACGAGCTCTTCCAGGCGGTCGAGAAAGATCCCGACCTCATCTACTGGCGCCAGGGCCGGTCGCTGCCGTACGGCGAGGGTGTCTCCTTCTGGGCGCTCGGCGAGATGGTCAAGGCGCACGCGGGCCTCCTCGAGACGGATTTGCCTGAGGAGGCGGACAGCAAGCTCCGGCGGAGCGTCGGCGACCTCCTGGATGAGTCCGACGCGGAGTGGGTCGCCGGACACCTCGGGCCCCTGGTCGGGGTCGAGAGCGAGCAAGAGTTGCACGCAGACCGCCGCGCGGAGGCATTCGCCGCCTGGCGGCGGTATTTCGAGGCCTTGGCCGAGGACCGACCGCTTGTGCTCGTCTTCGAGGACCTGCACTGGGCCGACGAGGGCCTGCTCGACTTCGTCGACCATCTCATCGACTGGGCAGGCGGCGTGCCGATTCTCGTCGTGTGCACGGCGCGGCCTGAACTCCTGTCGCGCCGCCCCGGCTGGGGCGGCGGGAAGCCGAACGCAGCCACCCTCTCGCTCTCACCTCTCGGCGACGAGCAAACCGCGCGCCTCGTGGCTGCCCTGCTGGAACGATCCGTCTTGCCTGCCGAAACCCAGTCGGCGCTCCTCAAACGCGCCGGCGGGAATCCCCTCTATGCGGAAGAGTTCGTTCGCATGGTCGCCGACCGCGGGCTCGCGACGGGAGCCGACGACCTACCACTCCCCGAATCGGTGCAGGGAATCGTCGCCGCCCGTCTCGATTCCTTGGCGGGTGATGAAAAGGCCCTCCTGCAGGACGGATCCGTCATCGGGAAGGTCTTTTGGCTGGGCGCGGCGGCCGGACTCGGTGGTCTGGAGCGAGCCGTGGCCGAGGAATGCCTTCATCGGCTCGAGCGCAAGGAGTTCGTCCGGCGCGAGCGCCGTTCGTCCGTGACTGGTGAGAACGAGTACGCGTTCCGCCACCTGCTCGTACGCGATGTCGCCTACGGCCAGATTCCACGCGCCCGCCGGTCCGAGAAGCATCGGCTCGCGGCGGAATGGATCGAGGGCCTCGGCCGCCCCGAGGATCACGCCGAGATGCTCGCCCACCACTATTCGAGCGCTCTCGAGCTCGCAAGCGCCGCGGGCATCGAGACGGCGGGGCTCTCAGAGCGGGCGAGGATTGCACTCCGCGAAGCAGGCGATCGAGCCAACTTGCTCGGGGCCTACTCCGCGGCCAGGGGGTTCTATGAGCGCGCAGTCGAGCTCTGGCCGCGTGACGCGCCCGACAGAGCGCAACTCCTCTTCTCGTACGGGCGAGTCCTGACCTTTGTCGATTCCACGAGGGTGCTGGAGGTATTGACGGAGGCGCGCGACGCGCTGCTTGCGGCACGCGATCCCGGAAGGGCCGCCGAGGCCGAGACTCTGGTGGGCGAGGCCGTATGGCTCGAGGGTCGGCGCGACGCCTCGCTCGAGCACATCATGGCGGCGGAGACTCTCGCCGAAGGTCAGCCGAACTCGTTTTCGAAGGCCTATGTCGTGGCCAACCGCTCGCGCTTCGAGATGCTCAGCGGCAACACCGAAGAGGCGATCCGTCTCGGCCGGGAGGCGCTCGGCATGGCTGAGGAGCTCGAGCTCGACGAGATCAAGGCCCATGCGCTGAACAACGTGGGGACCGCGCGCCTCATGGCCGGTGATGCGGGCGGCCTCGACGATCTCGAGCAAAGCGTCGCGATCGCCGTTGCCATCAACTCTACGGAGAGCCCGCGCGCATACGGCAACCTCGCCACCGTGCTCGAGGACCTCGGCGAGCTCGATCGGGCGTTCGCCATGGTCGCCGAGGGTCTCCGCCTGGGCAGGCGCTTCGGGCTCATCGACGCGACCCGCTGGCTCGGGGCCGAAGCGGCACGGCCGCTCTACTTCCGCGGCGAGTGGGACGAGGCGGTTCGCCGGCACGACGAGCTGATCGCCGAGTTCGAGGAGAATTCCTACTGGATGGAGGGCCCGTGCCGGTGGCTGCGCGGCCGGGTGCGCCTCGCGCGCGGGGACGTAAAGGGGGCGCAGGAAGATGCACAGCGGGCACTCGAGCTTGCGCGCGTCGCGAAGGACCCCCAACTCGCCTGGCCCTCTCTTGCGTTCGCAGCGCGCGCCTTCAGTGCCACCGAACTCGAGCGGGCGGATGCGTTCGCCGGTGAGCTTCTGTCGGAGTGGAGAGGCCAGGGGTGCCCGAGCATCGGGACGAGCAACTGGCCCGCCGACATCGGCTTTGTGCTTCCCGCCCTCGGACGGGAAGGAGAACTCCTCGACGCGACTGTCCAGATGGAAACGCGGTCACCCTGGCTCGCGGCGGCGACCGCCTGCGCGTCCGGCGACTACCTCGCCGCGGCCGACGTGTACGGCGGCATGGGCGCGTTGCCGGAGGAGGCCTATGCGCGGTTGCGCGCCGCCCAGGCTTTCGTTCGCGAAGGCCGACGTGCGGAGGCCGACGCGGAATTGAACCGGGCGCTCGCGTTCTGGCGGTCGGTGGACGCGGCCGCCTATGTTCGCGAGGGCGAGGGCCTGCTAGCGGCGAGCGCCTGAATGATCGTCTGTCGACAATGCGGCGCGGAGAATCGGGCCGAGGCCCGCTTCTGCGATTCATGTGGCGCGGCCCTGGTTCCCGCGGACGCTTCGGCACGCGAGGAGCGCAAGGTCGTGACCGTGCTCTTCGCCGACCTCGTCGGCTTCACCTCACGAGCCGAGCAGATGGATCCGGAAGACGTGCGTGCCGTACTGGAGCCCTACCACGCGCACCTGCGCAGCGAGCTCGAGCGCTACGGGGGGACGGTCGAGAAGTTCATCGGCGACGCGGTGATGGCGCTCTTCGGCGCTCCCGTCGCCCACGAGGACGATCCCGAGCGCGCGATCCGCGCCGCGCTTGCAATCCGCGACTGGGTTCGGGAGCAGGACGACCTTCAACTCAGGATCGCCGTCACGACGGGTGAGGCGCTGGTCGCCCTCGGTGCTCGGCCCAGCGAAGGCGAAGGAATGGCCTCGGGCGATGTCGTCAACACCGCTGCCCGCCTTCAGGCAGCTGCGCCCGTGAACGGGATCCTCGTCGACGAGACGACGTATCGCGCCACCGCGCAGGCGATCTCGTACGACGAGCATCAGCCAGTTGAAGCGAAGGGTAAGGCTGAGCCGATCCGGGTCTGGGAGACGCGCGAGGCCCGCTCCCGGCTCGGCGTCGATCTCGTACGGGGAGCCGGTGGGCCGCTCGTCGGCCGCGAAAAGGAGATCGACCTCCTCCGTGACGCGCTCACTCGCGCGAGGCAGGAGCAGGCTGCCCAGCTCGTGACGCTCGTCGGCGTGCCCGGGATCGGGAAGACCAGGCTCGTCGCAGAGCTCTTCGGCGACATCGAGCGCGATCCGGAGCTCGTCTACTGGCGCCAGGGCCGTTGCCTGTCCTACGGCGAAGGCGTCACCTACTGGGCCCTGAGCGAGATGGTCAAGGCGCAGGCGGGCATCCTCGAGAGCGACAACGAGCAGGAGGTCGAGCAGAACTGAAAGCGAGCGTTGCCGAAGCGCTGTCGTCCGCAGCGGACGCGGCCTGGGTCGAGGGCCACCTCCGTCCGCTCGTCGGGCTCGCGGAGACGATTCCGACGAGCGGTGACCGCCGAGCCGAGGCATACGCCGCCTGGCGCAGATTCTTCGAGGGCCTCGCAGAGCAGCGGCTGCTCGTGCTCGTCTTCGACGACCTGCACTGGGCGGACGAGAGCCTCCTCGACTTCGTCGACCATCTCGTTGACTGGGCGACGAGCGTTCCCCTGCTCGTCGTCTGCACCGCTCGCCCCGAGCTGCTCTCGCGGCGTCCGGGCTGGGGCGGCGGAAAGCCGAATGCGGCGACGATCTCGCTCTCGCCGCTCTCGGACGACGACACGGCGCGGCTCGTCCACGGACTCCTCGAGCGAGCCGTGCTGCCGGCCGACGTGCAGACGACGCTGATCGAGCGCGCCGGCGGAAACCCTCTCTACGCGGAGGAGTTCGCCCGCATGGTCGAAGAGCTCGACTCCGGCGACGAGGGCGAGATCCGCCTCCCGGAGTCCGTGCAGGGCATCATCGCCGCGCGCCTCGACTCGCTCCCGCTCGACGAGAAGCTGCTGCTGCAGGACTCCGCAGTCGTGGGCAAGGTCTTCTGGCTCGGCAGTCTCGTCCTGATCGGCGACCGCGACCGCTTCGAGGCTGAACAGCTCCTGCACGCGCTGGAGCGAAAGGAGTTCGTGCGCCGGGAGCGACGCTCGTCGGTCGGCGACGAGAGCCAGTACGCCTTTCGCCACATCCTCGTCCGCGACGTTGCCTATTCACAGATCCCGCGTGCGGCAAGGGCCGAGAAGCATGAGCGTGCCGCCAGCTGGATCGAGTCGCTGGGCCGTCCGGACGACCAGGCCGAGATGCTCGCCCATCACTATCTGAGCGCGCTCGAGTTCGCGCGAGCCGCGGGCAAGGAGCTGCCGGGCATCGCCGACCGCGCCTGCACCGCCCTGCGTGCTGCCGGCGATCGGGCGCTCGCGCTCAGCTCGATGCGTCCTGCCGCGCAGTTCTACGAGTCCGCGCTGAAGCTCTGGCCGACTGACGATCCCGAGCGCCCGTACGTACTGCTCGGCTACGGGAAGGCGCGGTACGAGCTGGCCGTCGAGGGGGACGACGCGTTGCTGGAAGCGAGCGCCGAGCTGGAAGACCGCGACCGCGAAGCGGCTGCGGAGGCGGAGATCACCCTCGCCGACCTCTTCTGGCGGCGAGGGCAGCACGCGGAATCGGCCCGGCACCGCGAGCGTGCCGCGAAGCTGATCGCAGACGTTGAGGTCTCGCAGATGAAGACCCACGTCCTCGGTCAGCTTGCCCGGTTCCACATGCTCGCCGGCGAGTACGGGCCCGCGGTGCGCTTCGGAGAGAGTGCCCTGGCGATGGCGGAAAGCCTCGGATTGGACGAGGAACGGGCGCGAGCCCTCAACACCATCGGAGCCGCCCGAGTGGAGAGCGATGAAGAGGGCATAGCGCTCATCGAGCGCTCGATCGAGGTCTCGCGCAACCTCCACTCGATCGAGCTCGTTCGGGGGCTGAACAATCTCGCCCATCAACACGCTCATCGCGGCCGCCTCGCAGCGGCGGATGCCGCGGTAACGGATATGGATGCGGTAGCCCGCCGCTTCGGCTATCGCGACTGGATTCGCTGGGCAGAGGCGAAGCGCGCGACTCTCAGCTACTTCCTCGGAGACTGGGCTCGGACATACGCTCTCACCGACGTGCTCATCGGCGAGATCGAGCCGGGCGGATCGCACTACCTCGAGGGCGAATGGCGGATGTATCGCAGCCGGATCCGCCTTGCCCGGGGTGAGCGCCAGGAAGCGGTGGAGGATGCGCGCCACGGGCTCGAGGCAGCGAGGGCGGCGGGAGACGCGCAGATGGTCGCGCCGCTTCTGTCGTGGAACGCGCGCCTGTTCGGGGCGGAGGCCGAGGGAGTCGCGTCGTTCGAGGAGTTCATCGCACTCTGGCTCCGGACGAGATCCGTTCAGGGTGCGCCGACCTTCGCCCCTGACGCGGCCGTGGCAGCGCGGAACCTGGGGCGAGGGCAGGAGTTCGTCGCTGCGGCCCAGACCGTCACAGGGGGGCCCTGGATCGACGGCGCGGTTGCAGTCGCTTCCGGAGAGCTCGCGCGGGCGGCGACGATCTTCGACGAGATCGGTGCTCGCCCCGAGGAAGCCGACGCGCGCTTTGCACTGGCGACAGAGCTCGTCGACCTCGGTCGGCGAGGCGAGGCCGAGCCGGAGCTCCAAAAGGCGCTCGAGTTCTGGCGCTCGGTCGGGGCCAGAGCCTACGTCAGCGAGGGCGAGGCTCTGCTCGTCGCCTCTGCCTAGCTAGGAGCCGCAGCGGCGGAACGGAACGGTCTTCCCGCCGCGCGCGGCCCAGTCCTCGATGCCGCCGCCGAGCACCGGATGCGCATCGATTCCTGCCGCCGCGAGCACACTCGCCGCGACAGCGGCTCGCGACCCACTCGAGCAGATCGTGACCACGGGCCGCTCGCCGCGTAGGTCGTCTGCGCAGGCGCGGACGAGTCTGTATGGAACGTGTCTTGTCCCTTCGATGTACCCCTCGTCGCGCTCGGACTTCTCGCGTACATCGAGAACGTCGACGGTGCCGCCGCTGAGGAGGCGGTCGAACTCCTCGAGGTCGACCGGATCCAGCTTCTCGCTCGTGTCCGCCTCAGGCAGGTAGCCGCGGAGCGCGAAGAGCCCGACCGAGCGCAGGCCCCGCGCCGCCTCCTCCGCTTCGCCGAGCGATGACGCGTAGAGGGCGACCGGCTCGTCGGCCGTGAGGACGAAGGCGGCCTTGGTCGGAAACGACGAGCCCGAGAGGGGCACGTTGAAAGAGCCCGGCACGTGGCCGCCGGCAAACTCGCGCGCGGGGCGCACGTCGAGCAAGGATCCGCCGTCCGCCGAGTCGACGGTCCCGAGGGGAGCCTGGGCGCCGAGGAACGGCCCGCGGTTGAGCGCCACGATGCGCTCCATGTTGGGCGGACGCGGTGTCGACGAGTTGGACCGATCCAGGACGAACTCGTCCTCCCCGCGGCCGACGAGCTCGACGGCGTGGTTGAAGCGCCGCTCGAAGCCGATCGTCGAAGAGGCCTTCGAGCTCATGCCGGCGCCGCAGAGCGAGCCGGCGACGTGACCGGGATAAAGCTCGACGCCGTCGGCCAGCTCGAGCAGCCGCTGCAGGCTCGCGTAGAGCCCGCGCGCACCCTCCACCGCCTCGGAGGCCAGGTCGGGTCGAGCGGCGTCGCCGATGAGCAGCGAGTCGCCGGTGATGACGAGCCAGGGCTCGTCTCCACGCGACCCGTCGACGACGGCGAAGCAGCAATGCTCGGGCCGGTGCCCGGGGGTGTGGAGAACGCGGACGACGACGTCGCCGAGCGAGAGCTCCTGCCCGTCTGCGAGCGGCTCGAACTGGAAGTCGGGCTCAGCTGCGGGATGCACGTGCATGGGCACGCCGTGCTCCAGAGCGAAACGGCCGTGTCCCGAGACGTGATCCGCGTGCGTGTGCGTCTCGAGGACACGTGTGATGCGCACCTTGCGCTTCTCGGCCTCCTCGAGGTACTCCTCGATTGCGTAGCCCGGGTCGACGACCACGGCCTCACCCGAGGACTCGTCTCCGATCAGGTAGGACGCGCAGCCGAGGCCGTCGGTGACGAACTGCCGGAACTGCACGAGAAAAGAGCCTATAAGGTCGAGCTGACGGCTCAAAGCCCGAGGTGGCGGGCGATCACCATCCGCTGGACTTCATTGGTGCCCTCGCCGATCTCGAGGATCTTCTGGTCGCGGTAGAGCCGCGAGATCGCCGACTCGTCCATGTAGCCGTAGCCGCCGTGGATCTGCAGCGCCTGGTTCACGACCCGATGCGATAGCTCGCCCGTGTAGAGCTTCGCCATTGCCGCCTCCTTCGCGAACGCGCGTCCCTCGTCCTTGAGCCACGCGGCCTTGTAAACGAGGTTGCGGCCGGCCTCGATCTCGACGGCCATGTCCGCGAGTTGGAATTGGATCGCCTGGAAGCTCGCGATCGGCTTCCCGAACTGCTCGCGCTCCTGGGCGTAGCGGAAGGCGAGATCATACGCGCCCTGGGCCAGTCCGACACCCATCGCGGCGACCGAGATCCGCCCGCCGTCGAGGATCTCGAGGAACTGCCTGAAGCCCTGCCCGCGCTCGCCGAGCAGGTTCCCCTCCGGCACCAGGGCATCCTTGAACGAGAGCTCGCGCGTATCGGAGGCACGCCAGCCGAGCTTCTCCATGGGTGCGGAGATTTCGTAGCCCGGAGTGCGGTTCGGGACGATCAGGTTCGAGATCTCGTTCTCGCCCGTGAGGGCAGTGATCGTCACGCAGGCCGAGATGTCGGTGCCCGCGTTCGTGATAAAGATCTTCGAGCCGTTGACCACCCACTCTCCGTCGCGGAGCTCTGCCCGGGTGCGGGAGGCCGAGGCGTCCGAGCCTGCACCGGGCTCGGTGAGGCCGAAGGCGGCGAGCTTCTTCCCCGAGGCCAGGTCGGGCAGCCACTGGCGCTTCTGCTCCTCATTCCCGAAGAGGAAGATCGGCATCGTGCCGAGCGATGTATGGGCGGCGACCGTGATCGCGACCGACGAGTCGATGCGGGTCAGCTCCTCGATCGCGATCGCGTACGAGACTGTGTCGCTACCGCCGCCGCCGTACTCCTCCGGGATCGTCATGCCCATCAGCCCGAGGTCGGCCAGCTCGGCGACGAGCTCGTAGGGGAAGCGGTGCTCGCGGTCGAGTTCCTCGGCGACCGGCGCCACCTTCTGCTCGGCGAAGTCTCGGACCGTGCGGCGGACGAGCTCCTGCTCTTCGGTGAGGTCGAAGTTCACTCGGTCAGCTTCGTGGCGAGCTCGGCGATCAGCCTTACTCCGTAGCCGGTGCCGCCCTTTTGCGCGAGGTAGTCGTTGCGCGGCCACGTGAAGAACCCGGTGCCCGCCATGTCGACGTGGGCCCACGGGCCCTCGCCGACGAACTCCTCGAGGAACGAGGCCGCGTAGGTGGGCTGAGCCTGACCGCGCACCGAGGAGTTCTTCATGTCGGCGAAAGCCGACTCGATGTAGCCCCGGTAGCGACGGTGCATCGGCCAGGGCCAGGCGTGATCGCCACTGGCCTCGCCGGCGGCGACGACCTCGTCCCGCCAGGCGTCGTCGTTGCCGAAGACACCCGCGTAGAGGTCTCCGAGCGCCCGTTCCATCGCGCCGGTCAGGGTCGCGAAGTCGAGGAGGTGGGTCGCGCCCTGCTCGCGCGCATAGTGGAGCGCGTCCGCCAGCACGAGGCGGCCTTCTGCGTCGGTGTTGGTGATCTCGATCGTCTTGCCGTTCATCGCGCGCAGGATGTCGCCGGGCCGGTACGCGCCGCCGCCGACCATGTTCTCGGTCGCGGCGACGACTGCGAGCGTGCGCAGGGGCAGGCCGAGCTCGGCGATCGCGCCGACGCCCTCGATCACCGCGGCGCCCCCGGCCATGTCGCCCTTCATATCCTCCATGTACAGGGCCTTCTTGATCGAGATACCGCCGGTGTCGAAGGTGACAGCCTTGCCGACGAGACCGAGCACGACCTCCCCCGCCGCCGAGGAGGGCTCGTAGCGGAGGACGATCATGCGCGGAGGGTTGTGACTGCCCTGCGCGACGGCCGAGAACGCGCCCATGCCGAGCTCCTTCGCCTGGTCCGGCCCCAGCGCCTTTGCGGTCAGGTTCGCATGCTCTCCGGCGAGCTCGGCCGCGCGCTCGGCCAGACGCTCCGGCGTCAGCTCATTGGCGCCGGCGTTGGCGAGATCGCGGGCTCGGTTCGCCGCCGCCGCGATCGTCGCTGCGCGCTTAGCGGTCTCGAGCAGGGCCGTGTCCTCGCTGCCGACGAGCACGAGCCATTCGAACGGCGGTTCAGCTGACGCGCCGCTCTTCCAGCGGCCGGGGTCGTAGGTACCGAGCAGCAGACCGTCGACCAGGGCCCGTGCCTGTTCAGCGTTCGAGAGCGGAAGCGATTCGTCGAGGAGCCAGGCGAGCGTGCCGCCGACGCGTTCGGTCGCGTGAGCGACGGCGGCGGCTGCCGTCCGCACCGCGTCGGCGTCGAGCTCGTCGACCGGCCCCAGCCCGACCAACACGATCCGCCGAGCAGGCGCGTCGCCGTCCGGATAGAGAACGGCCGTGCTGCCGAGTGTCGCCGCCAGGCCTTCTTCCTCCGCCACACGTGCCGCCGCGCCGTTCACCCATTCGCCGCCTGCGGGCGGCCCACCGGGGCCGACCGGGAGGGCCACGACGTCGGCCGCCGGCGGCAGATCGGAAGCGGCGCGAAGCTCGACCCGCATCGGGCTCGCGATCGTATCGCGACTCGAGTTTACGAGAGAGGGTTCTTGCCGTGGGCGCCGAAAACTTGCCAAATCTTTCAGAACCTCTTAACTTTCTCTTCAAACAGTCGATACACAATGCGATTCATGACCTCCTTGCGGCCATTGCGTTTTCAGCGGCGTCCTGTGACGCCGACCGTCGAATCGCTCCACGAGCGCCTCTGCGACCTCACGTCCGAACGGCAGCAGTTGCGTGCGAACGGAGCAGACTCGGTGGCTCTCGAGCGCAACCGCGTTGCGATCGCAGGGGCGCAGTGGGAGCTCTCCTACGCGCTGATCGAGCGCTACCTTCCGCAGCAGGTCACCGCCGCCGCTCAGAACGCCGCGTAGCTTCTCGTCTTCGCTAGGCTCGCGCCGGGATGGAGGTGCGCGAGTTCTTCGAGACGCTCGAATCGCGGGTCGACCCGTCGAAGACGGCTGGGATGAACAACTCGTACCTGTTCGAGGTCGACGGCGCGGGCACCTGGAAGGTCGACGTCGCTGATGGCAATGTGAGCGTCAGCGAGGGCTCAGGTGACGCCGACGTCACCATCCGGACCTCCGAGGACACCTTTCGCGCGATCGCGAGCGGGGAGCAGAACCCGACGACCGCCTACATGACCGGCAAGATCAAGGTCGAAGGAGAGATGGCGGCCGCGATGAAGCTGCAGAAGCTGTTCTGAACGCGCGATCGAGCAGCCTGAGCTACTCCTCCAGCTCGACCAGGAGCGCTCCACCTGCCACACGGTCGCCCTCAGCGACATGTACGGCTCGGACCACCGCCTCGTAGGGCGAGACGACTGGCGTCTCCATTTTCATCGCTTCGAGCAGCAGCAGCGTTTGGCGCGGCGCGACGCGGTCGCCGGCTGTGGCCAGCACCTTGATCACGGTGCCGGGCATGGGAGCCGTGAGTGCGCTCTGCTCTCCGCCGGTCGCTCCGGACACGGCGTGAGCGGCGTCATCGACGTCCGGAGCCGCTTGCGGAGCAGGCGGAGGGAGGTTGAGCCGCCAGGCGCCGTCCCATGGGCCGGTCGGCAACTTGGCCGGCGGAGTCGAGAGCGGCGGGTGTTCGGTGAGAAACGCCGTCGTCGTCCGCCCGGCGCGGACCGTGGGATGTGCGACGAGCCAGCGCAGGAAGGGCAGGTTCGTCGTCAGTCCTGCGACCTTGGTCTCGGCGAGTGCGTCGCGGAGCCGGAGGAGAGCCTCGTCGCGCGTCGGCCCGTGCGCGATCAGCTTTGCGATCATCGGGTCGTAGGCGACTCCGACCTCGTCGCCCTCCTCGACGCCCGCGTCGACGCGGATTCCGGTCGGGAGGTGGAGCCGATCGATCCGGCCGGCCTGCGGGAGGAACGTCCGCGGATCCTCCGCGTAGAGCCGCACTTCGACCGCGTGCCCCTCCAGTCGAGGTTCGACATTCAGCCGTTCGCCGGCCGCGATGCGCAGCTGCTCGCGGACGAGATCGACGCCGGTCACGAGCTCGGTCACGGGATGCTCGACCTGGATCCGGCCGTTGAGCTCGAGCAGGTAGAAGTCGCGACCGTCGAGCATGAACTCGACGGTGCCTGCGCTGCGGTAGCCGATCGCGTCGCCGAAGGCGACGGCGGCGTTGCTGATGCGTTCGCGAAGCTCGTCGTCGAGGGCGGGGGAGGGCGCTTCCTCGAGCAGCTTCTGGTGGCGTCGCTGGATCGAGCACTCGCGCTCGCCCAACGCGACGAGCGCTCCGTGCTCGTCGGCCAGCAGCTGGATCTCGACGTGGCGGGGCCGCTCGACGTAGCGCTCGCAGAAGACGGTGTCGTCGCCGAAGGCGGCCTTCGCCTCACGCTTCGCGGCCGCCCACGCCTCCTCCAGTTCGGCCGGGGCGCGCACGACACGCATGCCGCGGCCGCCCCCGCCTGCCGCTGCCTTGACGACGAGCGGGAAGCCGACTTCCTCCGGCGCTCCGGCCGGTAACACAGGCACACCCGCTTCGCGGGCGATCCTCTTTGCCTCGAGCTTGTCGCCTCCCTTGCGAAGCGCCTCGGGAGTGGGCCCGACGAATACGAGCTCGGCGGCTTCGACCGCCTCCGCGAAATCCGGGCTTTCGGCGAGGAAGCCGTAGCCTGGGTGGATGGCGTCCGCGCCCACCCGTTTCGCCGCGCGAATGTGCTCCTCGGAGAAGAGGTAGTTCGGAATCTCGACCGTCTCATCTGCGACGCGCGTATGCAGCGCGTCGCGATCATCGGGGGCGGCGACCGCGACGGTTGCGATTTCGGCTGCCCGGCAGGCGCGGAAGACCCGGACCGCGATCTCGCCTCGATTCGCTACGAGGAGCTTTCGGATCTCCACGGGGCTGGCCGCTTGTCGAGAAACGCTCGCAGGCCTGCTTGACCCTCCTCACCGGCTCGCAGCCGAGCTGCGAGTTGGGCGGCCTCTTCGCCCCCGAGCCGCTCGCGGATCAGCTGCTTTGCCGCTCGAACTGCCTCGGGCCCGGAGCTGAGGAGCTCGCCGACGACTCGCTCGAGGCGGCCGTCGAGATCGGCGGCCACTTCGTGGACGAGCCCAATCCGCAATGCGGTGCCGGCATCGAAGCGCTCCCCCGCCAGGAAGTAGCGACGCGCCGGGCCGCTGCCGATTCGCGGCAGGACGAACGGCGAGATGACCGCGGGCACGATTCCGAGCTTGACCTCAGAGAACCCGAAAGTCGCGTCCTCGGCCGCGAGAGCGATGTCGACGCAGGCTGCGAGGCCGCAACCGCCGCCCAGGCAGTAGCCCTGGATGCGCGCGACGACCGGAGCTGGACAGGCGTCGATCGTCTCCAGCATGCGGTAGAGGCGAAGTGCGTCCTCTACGTTCTCGTCGTAGGAGAGGTCGATCGCGGCGCGCTGCCAGTCGATGTCGGCGCCGGCGCAAAAGCTCTCGCCTTCGCCGGCGAGGACGACGAGGCGCGCATCCCCGACCTCGGCGAAGGCCTCCGTGAGCTCCCGAATCAGCTCGGCGTCGAACGCGTTTCTCCTCTCAGGCCGCGCGAGGGTGACGCGGAGGACGGAATCGTGCCTGTCGATCCGGAGCGCGCTCACGCTGGTGAGCTTAGAGTCGCGGCATGCTCAGGGGAACGCTCGCCGCGACAGTGACACCGCTCCGGGACGACGGCGACGCACTCGACGAGGGTGCAGTCGGCCCCTACGTCGAGTACCTGGAGCAAGGAGGCCTCGACGGGATCCTCGCCCTCGGCACGACGGGCGAGGGGATCCTCCTGTCGGTCGCTGAGCGCAAGCGGGCGGCCGAGCTGTTCGTCGAGACGGCGAGTGACGCTTTTGGCGTGGCTATCCACTGCGGAGCTCAGACGACAGCCGACACCGTTGCGCTCGCGTCGCACGCGGCAGAGATCGGGGCCGATGCGGTGGCCGTCATCGGCCCGCCCTACTACGGCTTCGACGAGGAGGCCCTCGTCCGCCACTTCGCGGCAGCCGCCGAGGCGTGCCGGCCGCTGGCCTTCTATCTCTACGAATTCCGGGCCCGCTGCGGCTACTCGATCCCACTGCGGGCGATCGAGCGGTTGCGCGAGCTGGCGCCGAACCTCGCCGGCCTGAAGGTCTCGAACCGAGCGTTCGAGGAGGTCGAGCCGTATCTGATCGAGGGGCTCGATGTCTTCGTCGGGGCCGAGCAGCTCGTCTTGCGTGGGCTCGAGCGTGGCGCGGTTGGCGCGGTCTCTGGGCTCGCGGCCGCCTTCCCGGAGCTCGTGTCGCGGCTGGTTCGCGAGCGAGTGGGCGACGCCGACGAGGTACGTTCGGCACTTGATCGCTTCCCGTTCCAGGCAGCGGTCAAGGTCTGTCTCGGATACCGGGGCGTTCCGGTCCGCGAGGACGTGCGCCGCCCGCTGCGCACTCTGACAGCGGAGGAGCGATCAGCGCTGGAGACATGGATCGAATCGTCATAGCCGGAGCCGGCGCGATCGGCGCGAGCATCGCGTACCACCTCGCCTCGCGTGGGACCGGCGATGTCGTCCTCACCGACCGAGCCGAGATCGCCTCGGGCGCGACCGGGAAGGCGATGGGCGGGGTCCGGCAGCAGTTTGCGACCGCGGCGGAGGTGCGTCTGGCGCGCGAGTCGATCGGATTCTTCGAGGAGCTCGGGTCCCCGTTCTTCGAGCAGGTCGGCTACCTCTTCCTCGCGACCACGAAGAAGGCGCTCTCCGAGCTCGAGACCCGCGCCGAGCTGCAGCGCGGCCTCGGCGTTCCCGTCCAGAGCGTGGACGCTTCGGACATCGGCGGGTTGAACACCGAGGACGTCCTCGGTGCCGTCGCCTGCTGGGAAGATGGAGTCGCAGAGCCGGCGGAGGTCACCCGGGAGCTCGTCAGGCGAGCTGCGGAGCTCGGCGTCGAGGTTCACGAGCGCATTGATGCTCGAGAGATCGATCACGACGTGCTCGTGATCGCGGCGGGAGCGTTCTCCCCGGCGCTCTGGCCCGAGCTACCGATCCGGCCGCTATGCCGCCAGCTCGTCGACGTGGGGCCGGTTTCCGGCCTCCCGGACGACCTGCCGATGGTGTTGGAGGCGGAAACCGGTTTTCACTTTCGCCGCAGCGGGGACCGGCTGCGGTTGGCGATGAACGAGCCGTCGCCGCGCTGGACCGACCGCGAGGAGGTGGACGATGACCTGGTCGCCGACTGGCGGAAGCGGCTCGCGCACCGCTATCCGTCCGCGGCCGATGTACCGATCGATCGAGCCTGGGCGGGGTTGTACGACATGACGCCGGATGCCCACCCGATCATCGGCTGGGTCGGCGACGGCGTCTATGCGGCCTGTGGCTTCTCCGGCCACGGCTTCATGCAGTCGCCCGCGGTGGGGAAGGCGGTTGCCGAGGAGCTACTCGACGGAGAGTCGTCCGTCGACCTGACGCCGTACCGCCTCGAGCGCTTCGAGGGTCGCGAGGTCTTTCCGGAAGAGCTCATCCTCTAAGGACCTGGTTCGTGTGCCGTACGCCTGGTACCCATGACCTCCTCCCCGATTCGATCGTATCGGGGAAATCCGCACCCATGGTGCCGGCTTCGTGCCGAAATTACTACTCGAAGGCGAGGCCGCGGCGCGAGAGTTCTGCGACTTCGAAGCTGCCCTCGATCGTCGCCTCGACGTCGAACTCCTCGCCGATGTCCGGATCCTTGCCGATCAGCTCGCGCGCCCGGCTCGGTAGCTCCTGCTCGGCCGCTTCGTGCGACTCCCAGAGGTAGACCGCGCCCCAGCGCTCGGTCACCTCGTCCGAGATCCAGGCCTTGAAACGAAGCCCGGGGACGGCCTCGAACGCCTCGACGGACTCATCGCGCAGGTAGCGGCGCAGCTCGGCGATCGTCGTCTTGGAGTCGGCAAGGTTCCAGAGGACGAGCCGCAGCAGCACGCTCAGCCGGCGTGGGGCAGCTTCGCGATGAGGGCCTTGATCTCGCGGAGGAGATCCGCTTCCTCGTGGCCGAAGTCGTTCAGGTACGCATGGAGCGCGGCGTGGAGGATGC
>DASWDJ010000052.1:0-8555 GCA_036395295.1 Gaiellaceae bacterium
TTAGTGAGCCTCCCGGTGACGCTGCCGGATGCCTGGGTCGCGAGCACCAAGCCAGAGGTCGCACTCGTCCGCGGCCAAGGCTAGAAGCCTTGGCAAGGGCGAGGGTGGGCTCTGGCGCCGCGTGATCGCGGGCCAGGCGCCTGTGAGTGTCGCGGGGTGGCTCACTTAACCCTGCCTCTGCTTATGGCGTGGATTCGTGCAGATGACCATGGTCCGGCCGTTGCGCCGGATCACGCGACACCGCTCACACATGGGCTTTACCGATGCTCGAACCTTCATGACTGCACTTCCTCGCGCGAACCGCGCCTTCTGAGCGCGGTTGTAGGGACATACGAACACGCGCAGCAATGCTGCGCGCAGCGAGAATCTATGGTAGCAAAAGGGCTCCCGCCGGCTTCTCGGCCAAAGTCAGGATGCGAGGGCCCTCGTCGGTGATGGCGACGGTGTGCTCGAAATGGGCTGAAAGCGAGCCGTCCTCGGTCGAGATCGACCAGTTGTCGTCGTGCAGGTAGATCTCGGCGGTGCCGGCGTTGATCATCGGCTCGATTGCGAACGTCATGCCGGACGCGAGCTCAGGCCCGCGGCCTGGTGCTCCATAGTTCGGGATCTGCGGATCCTCGTGCATCGCCCGCCCGATGCCGTGCCCGACGAGGCTGCGCACGACGGAGAAGCCCGCCTCTTCTGTCGACGTCTGGATCGCGTGCGAGACGTCCGAGAGATGGTTGCCCGGCCGGCACTGCTCGATGCCCGCCGCGAGCGCCGCCTTGCATGCCTCCAGCAGGCGCCCGGCCGCGGGCGAGATCTCACCCACGGCGAACGTGTACGCCGAGTCGGCGACGAAGCCGTCCCTGATCACTCCCACATCGACCGACAGGATGTCCCCCTCCGACAGTCTGCGCCCGCTCGGGATCCCGTGGACGACCATGTCGTTCGGCGAGGTGCAGATCGCCGCCGGGTAGCCGCGGTAACCCTTGAACGAGGAAGTCGCGCCCTCGGAGCGGATGAACTCGTCGGCGATCTGGTCGAGCTCGGCGGTCGTGACGCCGGGCCGCAGGTGCTCGCCCACGAGCGCGAGCGTGTCTGCGACGACGCGCCCGGCGCGCGCCATCGTCTCGATCTCGGTGTGGGATTTGCGGATGATCATGTTTCCCAAGGTAGCCGGGGGAACCTCCCGGTTCCCCCAGACCCCCTCCACTGGTCCGCGCGCTGCGCGGACAAGTCGCTTCGCGACTGGATGATCACGTCAAGCGACCCGCGCCTGGTCGAGCGCGTCCTGGATCTCCGCAAAGACCTCGTTCGGCGGCCGGTCGCCGTGAATGCCCACGAGGTTGCCCGCAAGCCGGTAGTGGCCCACGAGCGGCTCAGTCAGCCGGTGGTAGAGGTCGATTCGCTTGGCGATCGCCTCCGGGGTGTCGTCTGCGCGCCCCTCGTCCTGAGCCCGGCTTTGCAGCCGCTCGATCGCGACCTCGTCCGGCACCTGCAGCTCGAAGACGGCCGACAGCGGACGGCCGATCTCGGCCAGCATCTCGTCGAGCGCCTCCGCCTGCGTCATCGTGCGGGGAAAGCCGTCCAGGATGAACCCCTCGTCGGCGCCCAGCTCCTGCAGCCGCTCGCGGATCAGCTCGATCATCAGGTCGTCAGGGACGAGCTGACCGCTCTCGAGGATCGGCTTGACGCGCTTGCCGAGCTCCGCGCCCGAGGCGATGGCGCTGCGCAGCATGTCCCCGGTCGCGATGTGCTCGAGGCCGTACTCGTCGGCGATGCGCTTCGCCTGCGTCCCCTTGCCCGACCCCTGGACGCCCAGCAGTAGGACGTTCAGTGCCACCGACTACTTGAGGAAGCCCTCGTAGGAGCGCATCATCATCTGCGACTCCATCTGGCGCATGGTGTCGAGCGCGACGCCGACGGCGATCAGCACCGAGGTGCCGCCGAGGGCGCGTGAAGTCGCCTGCGAGAAGCCGAAGTAACGGATGAAGAGGCTCGGAAGGACGGCAACGATCGCCAGATAGAGCGATCCGGGGAGGGTCAGGCGCGTCAGCACGCGGTCGAGGTACTGAGCAGTCGGGGGCCCCGGACGGATGCCGGGGATGTAACCGCCGTGCTTGCGGAGCTGATCGGCCTGATCGACGGGGTTGAACTGGACCGCCGTGTAGAAGTACGTGAAGATGATGATCAGGAACCCCTCGAGCAGCAGGTAGGTCAGGTTGCTCGGCGTGAAGTGGCTGTTGATGAAGGTCTGCGTCTGCGGGAAGTACTGCCCGATCGTGGGTGGGAAGGCCATCACCGCCGCCGCGAAGATGATCGGGATCACGCCCGCCATGTTCACGCGCAGCGGCATGTAGGTGGAGCCGCCCGCCGTCATGCGGCGGCCGACCATGCGTTTCGCGTACTGGATCGGGATCTTACGCTGGCCCTCCTGGATGAAGACGACCGCGATGATGATCGCGAGCGCGATCAGCGGGAAGAACAGCTTCTCCATGACGCCGCCGTAATACCAGGCGCTGATCCCGGCGGGGAGGCTGGTCAGGATTGAGGCGAAGATGAGCAGCGAGATGCCGTTCCCGACGCCGCGCTTCGTGATCAACTCGCCCATCCACATGAGGAGCGTCGTGCCCGCGGTCAGTGTGAGGACGATGAGGAAGATCCGGCCCGCGCTCGCCTCGAGGATCCCCTGCCTCTTAAAGAGGTACGCGTAGCCCGTCGACTGCGCGGCGGCGAGCGCGACTGTCAGGTACCGCGTGTACTGGTTGATCTTGGCGGTGCCGGCCTCGCCCTCTTTCTGGAGCTGCTCGAGGCGCGGCATGACCACGGTCAGTAGCTGGAGGATGATCGACGCCGTGACGTACGGCATGATCCCGAGCGCGAAGATCGCGAACTGCGAGAGCGCTCCACCCGAGAACAGGTTGAGCAGGCCGAGCACCGTACCGCCCTGGCCGTTGAAGTAGCCCTTGATCTTGTCCGCGTCGATGCCGGGCGCCGGGATCCACGAGCCGAGGCGGTAGACGGCCAGGATGAGCGCGGTGAAGAGCACGCGCCGGCGGAGCTCAGGGACCCGCCACGCATTGGAGAGCCAGGAGAACATCTAGGACTCTTCCTCCTCGGTGGCCTGCTCCTCCGCGGGGGAACCTCCCGGTTCCCCCGAATCCCCCTCCCCTGGTCCGCTGTCGCGGACAGGCGGCTGCGCCGCCGGCTCTTCGACTTCGGCCTCGGCGACAGGCTCCTCCGGCGGAGGCGCAGCCCTCTTCTCGCGGCGTTTCGGCGGCCTCGGCTTCGGCTCGCCTCGCAGCCAGATGATCGTCCCGCCGGCCTGCTCGATCTTCTCGCGCGCTCCCGCCGAGAAGAGGTGGGCAGAGACGGTGAGCTTCTTCGTCAAATCGCCGTACCCGAGGATCTTGACGTCGAGCCGGGTGTTCCGCATCAGGCCGGCCTCCTTAAGGATCTCGGGGGTGACCTCGCCGTCGAAGCGCTCGAGATCGCGGACATTCACCGAGGAGACCTTCGTGCGGTGCGGGCCGACCGGCATGGCGTCCTTCGAGTACTGGCCGCGCTGCTTGGGCAGGCGCATGTACGCCGGCATCTGGCCGCCCTCGAAGCCGGGGCGCATCTTCTTCGAGCCCGAGCGCGCCTTCTGGCCCTTGATCCCGCGGCCCGAATAGCGACCCTTGCCCGAGCCCGGACCGCGGCCGATGCGCTTCCGGGCGCGGCGCGCCGAGGCAGGCTTCAACGACGAGAGACTCAGTTTCTGGGCCACGCTACGCGTCCAAGTTTGATTGGGATGCCATACGAAGAACGTCTGAACTCATGGGCGTCACCTCTCCTCCACCTCGACGAGGTGGCGGACTTTTCTGAGCATACCGGCGAGCTCCGGGGTCTCCGAGTGCTCTGCGGTGCGGCCGATCTTGCCGAGGCCGAGCGCGCGCAGCGTGCCTCGATGACGGGCGCTCTGCCCGATCGAGCTACGAACTTGCTTGATCTTGACCTTCGCCACTTTCCGTCTCCTCGGCAGGCTGCATGGGCTCCTCCGAGGCAGCCGGCTGCGTAACTTCTTCAGCCCTTGCCCCGACCGGCAGCACCTGGCTGATCGTCAGCCCGCGGGCCGCTGCGACGTCCTCCGGCCGACGGAGCCGCTTGAGCCCGTTGACGGTCGCCTTCAGCATGTTGACCGGATTCGTCGTCCCGAGGCTCTTGGCGAGGATGTCGCGCACGCCGCCCAGTTCCAGCACGGCGCGGACCCCACCGCCGGCGATGACACCCGTTCCCTCGCTTGCCGGCCGCAGCATCACGCGCGCCGCGCCGAACTTGCCCAGGATCTCGTGGGTGATCGTCGTCCCGTGCTTGGGAATCGTGAAGAGGTTCTTCCTCGCGTCCTCGACGGCCTTCGAGATCGCGAGCGGCACCTCGCGCGCCTTGCCGTAGCCGAGACCGACCCGGTCGACCTCGTCGCCGATAACGACGAGCGCGGTGAATGAGAATCGCCGCCCGCCCTTGACCACCTTGGCGACGCGGTTGATCTCGACGACCCGCTCCTTGAGCTCTCGCTGGTCACGATCTCCGCGTTGGTTTCGCTGTCCTCGCATGTCTACAGCCATCAGAATTTGAGCCCTCCTTCGCGGGCGGCGTCGGCGAGCGCCTTGACGCGCCCGTGGTAGAGGTAGCCGCCGCGGTCGAAGACAGCGGTGTCGAGTCCCGCCTTCTTTGCCCGCTCGGCGAGCAATTTCCCGACCTCGGCCGCCTGTGCGGTCTTGTTGCCCTTGAACGATTTCTTCAGGTGCAGCGAGCCTGCGGCGGCGAGCGTCTGCCCGGCCAGGTCGTCGACGAGCTGCGCCTCGATGCCGCGGTTGGAGCGGAAGACGACCAAGCGCGGCCGCTCGGCCGTGCCGGTGATCGACTTCCGGACGCGCTTGTGCCGGCGCTCACGTGCCTGCCTGACGGTCATCGTCGCCATTAGGCCCTCTTTCCGACCTTCCGCCGCACGTACTCGCCCTCGTAGCGGATGCCCTTGCCCTTGTAGGGCTCGGGCCGTCGCACGTCCCGCACTTCGGCGGCGATCTCGCCCACCTGCTGCTTGTCGATGCCCTTGACCAGGATCTCTGTCGGCGTAGGTACCTCGAAGGTGATGCCTGCCGGAGCGTCGATGACGACGGAATGCGAAAACCCGACGTTGAGCTCGAGCGCGGTCCCGCGCAGCGCCGCGCGATAGCCGACGCCCTGGATCTGCAGGCGCTTCTCGAAGCCCTTCGTCACGCCCTCGACCATGTTGGCGACGAGCGAACGGGTGAGCCCGTGCAGCGCGCGATCGTCACCGCGCTCAGTCGGCCGCTTGACGACGAGCTGCCCGTCCTCCTTGTCGACCTTGATGCGCACCGGGACCTTCTGGGTCAGCTCGCCCAAGGGACCATTGACCATCACTCGGCTAGGATCGACCGCGACGTTGACGCCGTCGGGAATCTCGATTGGCTGTTTTCCGATTCGACTCATTCGTCTCTCACCAGATGAAGCAGAGGACTTCGCCCCCGACCCCGCGCTCCTCCGCGGTGCGGCTCGTGACGAGACCGCCCGACGTGGAGAGGATCGCCGTGCCCATGCCTCCGAGCACGCGCGGCAGGCGATCCTTACGAGCGTACACGCGGCGGCCCGGCTTCGAGACCCGCTTGAGGTCGGTGATGATCCGCTCCCGGTTCCGCCCGAACTTCAGCTCCACGACGAGCGTGCCGTACGCGCGATGCTTCTTCTTGTCCTCTTGCCGGCTGTTGTACTCGGCAGAGCTGAGGACGCGATAGTCGCTGATGTAGCCCTCCTCCTTGAGGATGCGGGCGATCTGCTCCTTGAGCCGCGAGTTCGGCATCTCGGCGGTCTCGTGCATCGCCTTGTTGGCGTTGCGGATCCGCGTGAGCATGTCTGCGACTGGGTCGGTATGCATTACCAGGAACTCTTTGTCATGCCGGGGATCGCGCCCTCGTGCGCGAGCTCACGCAGGCAGATCCGGCAGAGGCCGAACTTCTTGTAGACCGCCCGCGGCCGGCCGCAGCGATTGCAGCGACTGTAACCGCGCACGCTGAAGCGCGGCGTCCGCTTGGCCTTGGCGATCAGGGACTTCTTAGCCACGCTACGCGTCCATGGTTCTTTTGCTTGCCATATGAAGGACCTCAGTTCTCAGGATTCGTCCCCTCTCTTTGTCTGAACGGCATGCCGAGGCCTCGCAACAGCGCAAGCCCCTCGTCGTCCGTTTGCGCGGTCGTCGTGATTGCGACGTCGAGGCCGCGCACGGCCTGGATGTCGTCGTAGTTGATCTCCGGGAAGATGATCTGCTCGCGGATGCCGATCGAGTAGTTGCCGCGGCCGTCGAACGACTCCGGCGCGAGCCCGCGGAAGTCTCGAATACGCGGGAGCGCGATCGACACGAGCCGGTCGAGGAACTCCCACATGCGTTCGCCTCGCAGCGTGACGCGTGCGCCGATCGGCATTCCTTCGCGGAGCTTGAAGCTCGCGATCGACTTGCGGGCCGTGCGCACCTGTGCGCGCTGGCCCGCGATCGTGGTCAGCTCCTCGATCGCGCTGTCGAGAGCCTTGGTCTCGGTTTTCGCCTCGCCCACTCCCATGTTGAGGGTGATCTTGGTCACCCGCGGAACGCGCATCACGGAGCGGAAGCCGAGCTCGTCCTTGAGCTGAGCCCGTAGATCCTGCTCGTAGCGCTCCTTGAGGCGGGGCGTGTATCCGTTCTTGGCAGCCATTACTTGTCGATTTCCTGACGGCAGTCGTCGCGGCGGCAGACGCGGACCTTGACCGGGTCCTCGCCCTTTCTCTCCTTGAGCACGTAGCCGACTCTCGTCGGCCGGTTGCAGACCGGGCAGACGAGCATCACGTTCGAGATCGGGATCGGCGCAGCCTTGTCGATCACGCCGCCGGGCGTGACCTGCGAGCCGCCCATCCGGCTCGGGTTCTTGATCGGCTTCGGGCGCGAGTGCCGCTTGATCATGTTCAGGTTCTCGACGACGACGCGCTGCTCTCGCGGACGCGCCTCGAGCACGCGGCCCTGCTTGCCGCGGTCCTTGCCTGCCAAAACGTGAACCGTGTCCCCTTTGCGGATTTTCATTGCCTTCATGTCTCAACTCCTCGCGAGCGAAGCGACGCGACAACACAGACGTAGTGAAAAGTGCGCAGCACTTTCACTACAAAACCTCCGGGGCCAGAGAGACGATCTTCATGAAATTCTTCTCGCGCAGCTCGCGGGCGACGGGCCCGAAGATGCGTGTCCCTCGAGGATTGCGCGCTGTGTCGATGATGACTGCGGCGTTCTCGTCGAAGGCGATCTGCGTTCCGTCGTCGCGGCCGTACGGCTTCTTCGTCCGCACGACGACTGCCTGGACAACCTCACCCTTCTTGATCGCTCCCTGTGGCGTCGCGGTCTTGACCGTGCCGACGATGACGTCGCCGACCCGGGCGTAGCGCCGGTGAGATCCGCCGAGCACGCGGATGCAGAGGAGCTCACGAGCCCCCGTGTTGTCCGCGACGCGCAGGCGGGATTCCTGCTGGATCACTTCGCGACCTCGAGCACCTGTGCCAGGCGCCAGTTCTTGGTCTTCGACAGCGGGCGGGTCTCGACGATGAGGACGACGTCGCCGACCTTCGCGGCGTTCTCGGCGTCATGCGCGTGGAACTTGTTCGAGCGGCGGACGACCTTCTTGTACCGAGGGTGCGCCTTCACGGTGTCGACGCGCACGACGATCGTCTTGTCCATCGCGCTCGAGACGACGACGCCGCGGCGCTCCTGGCGCCGTCCGCGCTCATGCTCCGGTTTCGGAGCCCGGGTGATCGGCTTGCGGCCCTCGACCTGTTCGCGCTGAGGCTTCGAGCGCTGCCGCCGCTCGCGCCGGGGCTTGCGCCTCGGCTTCGAGCGCGGTGCCGCCGGCTCTGCCGGGGCCTCGGGCGCGGGTGCGGGTGCCTCGGCAGCCTCGGCAGCGGGCGCCACTTCCGGCGGCGCCTCTACGGAAGGAGGCTCCCCGGTTGCCGGCGGTTCCTCGACGGGCGCCTCCGGTTCTTCGGCAGGAGGTGCTTCGGCCGGAGGCTCTTCAGCCTCGGCGACGGGCTCCTCTGCCGGGGGCTCTTCGGCAACGGGCTCCTCCGAGGGAGCCTCTGCCGCAGCGGCCTCGGCCTCGACGTCGGGTGCCGGTTCTACGTCGGCGACAGGGATCTCGTCGACAGGCGGAGTCTCCTGCGCCTGCGTTTCCTCGACCTGGTTCTCTTCGTCCTTCTTTGCCACCTAACCTGTCTCCTTCGCGAGCTCCCGCTCGTTTCGTACGGTCAGAATTCGCGCGATCTCGCGCTTCGCCAGCTTGAGGCGTGCAGGATTCTCGAGCGCCCCGGTCGCCGACTGGAAGCGCAGGTTGAACAGCTCCTGGCGCCGCTCGGCGAGAGCGTCGTCGAGCTGGTCGTCGCTCATGTCTCGTAGCTCTCTAGCTCGCAAAGAGATCCGCCTCCCGTTTCACGACCTTCGTCCGCACCGGCAGCTTGGTGCCGGCCAGGCGTAGGGCTTCCTTGGCCAGGTCCTCTGGGAC
>DASWDJ010000053.1:0-16928 GCA_036395295.1 Gaiellaceae bacterium
TAGATGTCGAGGATCGGCAGCACGATCAGGTCGGCAAAGATGAAGGCTAAGACGCCGCCGAAGCCGATGCCGCCGTTCCCGAGAGCACCGCGGCGAGCGGCACGTTGCCGATCGAGCAGACGACGCTGAGGATCGCGACCACCGGCCCGATGACAGGCCCCCAGAACTGGCCAGCGTGTGTATCGATCCGGGGAGCCCACGATGCGATCTCTAGCCTCCGTGGCCCAGGCTAGGCGCCACAACGTTTAGCTGCCGGTTCACCCAAGTCTTGGTTCTTCGCCCAGTAATCCCTGTGGTCGAAGGACAAGCAGGATGATGAGGACTGAGAGTACAACCGATTCCGTCCAGTCACTCCCAGGCGAGTACCACCCGAAGCCATTCACGAAGCTCTCGGTAATGCCAATGATCATTGCGCCAATCACCGCTCCGATCAAACTCTCAATCCCGCCGAGGACGACTGCGGTGAATGCGATCAGGGTAATCGGGAGCGCATGGTCCCAACTGACGTTCGTAAAGTACAGCGCGTAGAGTTGCCCCCCGGCGCCTGCGAGCGCACCGGCAAGGAAGAATGCGAGGGTGACGGTGCGGGCGACATTAACGCCGACGAGCTGCGCTCCAACCGGATCCTGAATAGCCGCGCGAATGGACATACCAAATCGGGTCCGTTGTAGCACGCAATACAGGCCCGCGAGGACAAGAGCCATGCTAAGCAGCACGAGCAACTTATTCCACGTGTAGCCAACACCCATCACGCTGAACACATCTCCTCTCGGAAGCAGGTCGGGAAGCGCGACGGGTTTCGATCCTGTCCAGACAATGATGATGTTGTTCAAGATGAATAGAACTCCAATTGAAGTAACTAGCCTTGACAGGCGCGGGGCGTTGCTCAACGGTCGGTATGCGACGATCTCGATTGCTGCGCTCAATAGTCCACAGACGCTCATGACGATAAGAAGCACGATCAGCAGCGCAGGGAGGTTCCTCACGAAACTACTGCTCTCGTCCACTCGGGCGGTGCCGAGTAGGTGGCCTGATAAGACGGCGCCGGTTATAAATACGTATCCGTGGGGGAGATTGATCAGGCCGATCGAGCTGTACGAGAGCGTAAAGCCTAGTGCGATGAGGGCGTAAATAGATCCATTGGTTATCCCCACGAACACGAGAAACGTGAACGCCGAGGGGCTGGTGGCCATATTGCCGACGATCCAGACCGCGACCGCACTACCGAGTAGCGCTCCGGCGATCCAGCGCGGCTTATTGATGTTCGCCAGTGGTTGTGCTTGCGTCGTTTTCTCGTTCCGGTCCTACGTAACCGCCGAATAGCTCGCGTCCGTAGCCGAGCGAGCCACGACCCCACTGCCGCTCTCGAGCTGCAAAGGACAAGCGTCACGAGCAGGCATGACCAGGCCGCCGAGCCAGACGATCGCGGCGAGGATGTGCAGGAACAGCAGCCAGTCAGTGAGCTCCGCGATCACTGAGACTCCGTCTTACGATCCGGCGGCGTTGGAGGAGCGCTGAAGGGCGGTGTCCCGGCGAGCTTGCCACCGTCGATGATCAGCGTCGCTCCCGTCACGAACGAAGCCTGGTCAGAGCACAGCCAGACTGCAGCTGAGGCGACTTCGATGGGCTGCCCGATCCGGCGCATGGGCATCGCATGGCCGGCCGTGCGTTGCGCGTCTCCGCCTGCTGCCTCGAGGCGCTCGGTGAGGATTGGGCCCGGCGCGATTGCGTTGACCCGCACGCCTTGTGCCGCGTAGTCGAGTGCTGCCACCTTCGTCAGCCCGATGACGCCGTGCTTGGCGGCGACGTATCCGGCGAGGCCGCCGACGGCTTCGAGGCCGGCCGTAGAGGCCATGTTGACGATCGCGCCGCCGCCGCTCTCGAGCATCGCGAGAACCTCGAACTTGATCGAAAGGAAGACGCTCTCGAGGCTGCTCGCCAGCGCGCTGCGAAACTGATCCGAGCTCACCTCGGCGAGCGGCGTTGGCCCATGACCTCCGCCGGCCGCGTTGTTGACGGCGATATCCAGTCCTCCCAGGACATCCACGGTGGTGGCGATCAGTCGCTCGACCGCGTCCGGCTCGGAGACATCCGCCGGCGCGACCACTGCGCGACCGCCTTCCCGCTGGATCTCGGCGGCCACGCGGGCGAGAGCTTCCTCGTCGCGAGCGGCCACGACCACTGCGGCCCCGGCGCGCGCCATCGCTCTCGCGATCTCGGCCCCGATGCCGCGGCTCGCCCCGGTCACGATCGCTCGCCGTCCTTCGAGTATCCGGGTGTCAGCCATGTCTCGCGTGTTCGGATGGGTCAGCCACCGTGCATGATCCAGGAGTGCGTGGCAACCACCTCACTGCCGGTGCCCTCCGACGAGCGCGGCGAGGCTCGGGACGACGACGTCCGTTTGCACGGCGGCGCTCGTCGGATGCTCTTGCACGGTCGTCCCGCTGCGCACGAGGGTCTTGGCCTCTTCCATCGACAACGTCAGCGTCCAGGTGTCGCCGCTGTATCGCGACACGGTGGCAATCGCTCATCGACCGCCCTCTCGCCCGCCGATCACCGCCCATGATCCCCAGCGAGTCGTCGTACTGCACCATATGATGCAGAATAATGCACTCAGCCCCTGCCCGGTCCCAAGAGGAGCACAAGCGGGTGGCCGTCCCGATCGCTCGGGCGGTCCACCGTCTCCGGACGAAGCGCTCCTGGACGCTCAACGAGCTCGCAGCCCGCAGCGGCATCAGCCGCCGACTCATCGTGCAGATCGAGCAAGCGCAGGCAAACCCGAGCATCGGCACGTTGCTCCGACTCGCAGACGCATTCGAGGTGACCCTTAGCGACCTCCTCCAAGAGCAGCCCGCGACGACTGCCGGCGTATGTCCCGCCGGTGACGAGCTCCAGCTCTGGAGCGGACCGCGAGGAGGGGCCGGTCGGCTGCTTGTCAGCCGCGGTCCGCTCGAGTTGTGGTCGTGGACGCTCAACCCGGGCGAATTGCACGAGAGCAAGGGGCACCAACCAGGATCCGTGGAGCTTCTCACCCTCACGACCGGCACCCTCCACCTCGATGTCGGTCGTGAAACCTTCACCCTCAACGCCGGCGACAGTGCTTGGTTTGAGGCAACCGAGGCCCATGCCTACCGCAACCCGACAGGCTCCAGAACCCATTTCATCTTGGTCTTCCTCGGGCCGTGACTCGCCCGCTCGGCCTACTGGTTCGGCGGACCGAGCTAGCCCGTCGACGAGAACGGCCTTTCAGATCATTTCCGATCGGCATGCAGGTCACCGAGGCCGACTGGCCCCGGACCGGACCTCGTCACACTCATAGCGCGATACGGGTGATATGGATGACCCGGCTGTCCGCTCGATCGACCAGCCAACGACGAAGATTAGGAGAGCAACGATGAACCCGCAGATCAGCGCCATCACGCTCGCCGTCAGGGACATCGAGAACGCGAAGGAGTTCTACTCGCAGGGTCTGGGCTGTCTGATCCGGCAGGAAGAGGGTGGGTTTGTCAGCCTCGAGCTCAACGAGGGCTCGTCCACGCTGGCGCTCTACGGGTGGGAAGCGCTCGCCGAGGATGCGGGCGTCGCCGCAGACAGCAGCGGTTTTCGCGCGTTTACGCTCTCCTACATCGTCGACCGCGGCGAGGACGTCGATGCGGTGATGGCGAGGGCCCGTGAGGCTGGTGCGAAGATCGGGAAACCGGCGCGCCGTGCATTCTGGGGCGGTTACAGCGGCTACTTCAGCGATCCTGACGGGTATCTGTGGAAGGTCGCCTCAACCAAGCGGCCTGCGCGCGGCTCAGGTCGCCGGGATTCTGACCAAGCTGCGCAGCGGCCAGCGGTGAAGCCAAGCGAGACCGCTGTCACGCTAGGGGTCGAGGATTTCAAGAGCGTGAAGAAGTTCTACAGCGACGGTCTCGGCTGTCCGATCGACAAGTCCTTTGGCAGCTTCGCCACCTTCAAGCTCGGCGACGACTCGTCAACGCTTGGCCTCTACAAACGCAAGGCGCTGGCCAAAGACGCCGGCGTCAGCGCGGACGGCAGCGGCTTCCGCGGCTTTACGCTCTCTCACATCGTCACCTCCAACGAAGAGGTCGACCAGATGCTGGCGCAGGTCGCTCGCGCCGGCGGCAAGATCGCGAAGCCAGCGCAGACTGCATCATGGGGCGGATACACCGGCTACTTCACCGATCCAGACGGCAACCTCTGGAAGGTGGCAGCGCGCGCCTAACAACCGTCAATCGCGACTGCCGATCGGCGGCGCGTGCCGATGAGAGCCTCGTGCAGCACGACATCGGCTGCGTTCGTCTTAGAGACGACAATGGCAACACGAACGTTCGGGCAGAAACGCTGGGCAGCCTGAACCGACCTGGAAGGTAGCGATGGAACGTGCGACCTATTCGCTCCAACCGATCGGGATCGTCCGGTCAAGCCTTCGTGAAGTTGGCGATGCTCCGAATCAGGCGTTCGAGGGAGCACCGGAAGCTCTACTAGAGATCGACCCCGCCTACGCTCGCGCACTGCATCGCATCACCCCGGCGCAGGACCTCATCCTGCTCACCTGGCTTCACCTGGCCGATCGGAGCGTCCTCGAAACTCATCCGCGAGGAGATCCGAACACCCCTTTGATCGGCGTCTTCGCGACTCGCTCCTCCGAGCGTCCGAACCCCATCGGCCTTCATCGAGTGACGGTCAGCGCGATCGAGTCGCCGACGCTGTTGCGTGTGCTTGCGCTCGAGGCGATCGACGGCACACCGATTCTCGATCTGAAGGCCGTGATGGAAGAGTCGAGAGACGAATGAGGCTGTTCGCCTGCGTTTTCGCGAGATGCTTCGGCGTTGGTCCTCGCCGGTCTGCAGTCGTTGCCTTGCTAGGCCCAGAGCGCGGGCACAAAACCGACACATCAGAAACGACACGCGCGACGCCTCGCGACTCTTCCGGCGCCTGTGGATCACGCCGATTTGCAGGAGAACCGTGTCCCGCGTGATCGCGCGTGTATGCGCGGGACGCCCGAAACCTCCATGGTAAGGAGGGGTCGACGGTTTGAGTCCGTCAGAGGGCTTGCAGAAAACCCTGCGCGGTCGTGCGTAGGATCCTGGAGCTCACGTCGAACTTGACTTGCGTTTCTCATGCGGAGATGACTGACTACGTTCACGGCTACGGCACGCGCGAGCAGGAGCGCCTGGTCGAGCAGGCGGAGCATTGGCGGCATCGGCTGATCTCCGACGGCACGACGCTCGAGCCGGGGACGCGGTTGCTCGAGGTCGGGTGCGGCGTCGGCGCGGTGCTCGCAGTCCTCGGTCAGGAGTTCCCGGCCGTGCGCCTCCACGGCGTCGACATCGAGCCGAGGCAGCTCGACTACGCGCGCGGACACCTCGAGCGAGCCGGAGTCGAGGCCACCTTGGTTGAGGCGGATGCGACCGCGCTCCCGTTCGGAGACGAGTCCTTCGACCACGTCTGGATGATGTGGTTCCTCGAGCACGTCCCAGACCCGCCAGCCGTCCTGCGCGAAGCGCGACGCGTGCTCGTCCCGGAGGGCACGATCACCGCGATCGAGGTCGACTACTCGACCTGCCGCGCGGAGCCGTCCACGCCTGCGTTCGAGGCGCTGATCGGCGCGATGGTCCAGGGCATGGCAGCCACCGGCTGGAGTGATGCGGGCACGCGGCTGCCGGGCTGGCTCCGCGAGGCCGGCTTCCATGACATCGACTCGGGCGAGCGGCCCTTCTGGTGGCAGGGCGAGGATCTGGCGGCCCAGGCGCGCTACGCAGCCGACGTGATGGAGAGCGCCCTGCCTTCGCTGGCACAGCTGCCGGGCACCGACGAGGAGGAGCTGCGTGCCGGCCTCGAGGACCTGCGCAGCTTCCCTAGCCGCCCCGGCGCAGGCCTCGGCTGGGTCGTGCACAAGTCGACGGCCGCGCGGTAGCTCCGCGCTCCCGGCGTCGCTTCGTCAGCGGCGAGGCTCGCGTTGATCTCGCTTCAATAGTCGGAATGCGCCCGTCCAGCCCGGACATAGATGAGGTTTTCTCGGCGCGCGGGGTCGTGCTCGTCGAGGGGATCAGCGACAAGCTGGCGCTCGAGGCACTGGCCCGGCGTCTTGGTCGAGATCTCGATGCTGAAGGCGTCTCGGTGCTCCCGATCGGGGGCGCGCAGGCGATCGGAAAGGTACTGGACCGCCTCGGGCCCGGAGGTCTCGGCGTCAAGCTCGCAGGACTCTGCGACGCCGCCGAGGAGCGCCACTTCCAGCGTGCGCTCGAGCGCGCCGGCTTCGGGTCGAACCTCGGTCGCGCCGACCTGGAAGCCCTCGGCTTCTACGTGTGCGACGCAGACCTGGAGGACGAGCTGGTGCGTTCTCTGGGTGCCGCCGTCGTGGAACGTGTCATCGAAGCCGAGGGCGAGTGGGCGTCCTTCCAAACGTTCCAGAAGCAGCCCGAGAAGCGAAGGCTGACTCGGGAGGCGCAGCTCCATGGCTTCATGTGGAACCGCAAGATCCGATACGCGCGCTTGCTCGTCGACGCCCTTGATCTCGCCCACGTCCCCCGGCCGCTCGACCGGGTCCTCGCTCACGTGTGACTGAAATCCATCGGGAACGCTGGGCGAAGGCCGAAGCGCTCGGCGGTGACGAGATCGACGCCGCCATTCGCGCGATCGTCCGCGAGCGACTAGCAGAGGTCGGCTCGTGACGCGAGCTATGGGCGGACGAGCCTCAGCTCATCGAGCAGGGCTGTGACCTTCGCAGCGAGTGCTGTCATGCCGAGGTCTTCACACATCGTCTTTGCAGACCCGAGGAGCTGCTCGGCCCTCGCCCTGTCAGCCGGCTCGTCACGGGTGAGGAGCATGCGCGCGTAGTCGTACTTGGTGTGGACGACCCAAGGTCGGGCGCCCATCCTCGAGTTCTGCTCGAGCGCGTGCTCGAAATGCGCCTCGGCCTGCCCCGGATCCGACATGACGGTGGCAAGGATTCCGAGGTTGCGGGAGACGGATCCGCGGCATAGCTCCGTTGGCACCGATGCGTTGTGCCGTCCGTATGGACGCAGGAGCTCGTACAGCGCCACCGCCGGCTCGACGTCTTCGAGGTAACGGCAGGCGTCGGTCAAAAGACTCATGCTGAACAACCACTGCTCCTCCAGGTTGAGTCGAAATCCGTCCGCAGCGCAAACGTCGAAGGCCGCGCGGGCGTCGTCCTTTCGATCTAGCTCTGCGAAGACATCGGCCCGCACGAATCGCCAGACCGGATACTCGGGATAGTCCCTGACGGCGCGTTCGACGGCATCGGCCACTTCTTCCAAGCGTCCCTGCTCCCGGCGAAGCGCATACATCTGGAAATCAAAGGCCACCTGCGCGTTCGCGCTCTGCGCCAGGCGACCCAATTCGAGAGCCTCGTGAATCGCGCGTTCGGCTTCCGCGAATCTGCCCTCGAAGAGCGCAAGGTTGGCATGTCTGGATGCGGTCGCCCACAGCTGAGCCGGCTGCCGGAGCTCGTTCGCCAACCGAGTCGCGGCCTCATGCTCCCGGTAAGCGGCTGACAGGTCGCCCGCCTCGAGGACCACGAAAAAGCGAGCGTCGTGCCCAGCGTAGGCTCGCTCTACGTCGCCCGCGGTCTCCGCAACCGCGATCAGCTCATTCGCGATAGTCAGCCGCTCTTCGAGCGCGTCCGGCCCCCAGTAAGTCTCGTACCGACCCTCGAGTGCATACGCGAGGGTCGCCGGGTCTCCAAGACGGCGGGCCATGTCGACGGCCTTCTGGGCCATCGCCACCCGCGGCTCAGCTGCGAGTGTGTCTCGCAGCGGCCCCGCTGCAAGACGGGCAAGCAGACGAACACGCAGCTCGCTGTCCTCCTCCGGAAGAGCTGCGAGCGCTTCCTCGAGCAATTGGGTGAGTTTGGTGTCGCCGAATGCGCGGGTCCAGACCAACCTGCCGCCGTAGCCGAGGGCTGCGCGCGCGAGCTGCTCGGGAAGCCGGCTTCCTCGTGCGAGCTCGGCCGCGGCGACGAACGCCTCCTTGGCCTCGGGCATGTCTCCGGCCTTGGCACGGGCGTCGCCGAGGGAAAGGTAGAGCTCGCACTTCTGCCGATCGTCCTTGACCTCGCGCCGGTCGAACGCGCGGATCGCCATCTCGTAGTGGCGCACCGCCTCCTCGTAGGCAAGGAGGGCCACGGAGCGGTCTCCGGCACTTCGCGTGTAGTCGACCGTCTTCTCGACGTCTCCGCCCGGCCCGGCGAGGAAGAAATGGTGCGCGAGCTCCGCGACGTACGGCTCGGGCTCCGCGCCGTAGAGCTCCTCCAGTACCTTTCCCATGCGCAGGTGCAGTTGCGCCCGGCGCGCGGTCGAGAGGTCGTTGTAGAGCGCGTCGCGCACGCGGGCGTGGAAGAAGCGCATCCGACCAGGAGCACCGCCCACCTCGGCGAGCACACGCGCCGCGAAAGCTTCGTCGAGGACTTCGAGCAGCTCCTCCTCGGGCAACTCGCTTCCCTTCTCGAGCGCCTCGAGGCTGAACTCTCGGCCCAGGACGGACGCAAGCGTCAGTAGGCGCCGACACTCCTTGGACAGGCGTCGCAGCCGCCGGGCAATCGCCTCATGAACACCCGGCGGGATCCGGAGGTGCCAGCCGACCTTGGGCACCTCCGTCAGCTCGCCCTCTGACGCGAGCAGGCGAACAACCTCTCCGACGAAGAGCGGGTTTCCCTCGGTCTCGGTATGGAGAGCGTTGACGAGCTTCTCGGGCGCCGTGACGCCGGTCGAGAGTTCGATGAAGGAAGCCACGTCGGCTTGGGAAAGCCCGGCGAGCCGCAGATGCCGCGACGGAAGCCGGCGCAGCTCGGAGAGACTCGCAGAGACGGGCTCGTCGTAGGCCGCTTGCTGCTCGCGATATGTCCCCACGACGACGACGGCCATCTCGGCGACCTCTCCGGCCAGAAATTGGAGCATGAGCAAAGACGGCTCGTCAGCAGCGTGCAGGTCATCCAGGACAAGCACGAGCGTCTGCTCTCGCGCCGCATTCCGTACGAAGTCGGCGACCGAGTCGAAGAGCCTGAAGCGGGCACTGTCGGGATCGAGAGTGCGGGGGGCAGGCAGGTCTGGGTAGAGGTCCTCGAGCTCGGGCAGGAGCTGGGCGAGCTCGGGTCCACGGCCTCCGAGCAATGAGCGGAGCGCCTCCGCGTCGCGCGTCCGGACGTACGAGCGCAGCGACTGGACCCACGGCCAGTACGCGGAAGCTCCCCCCGCTTCCCAGCAGCGCCCCCACAGCACGTTGGCTCCCCGCTGCTTCGCACGGCTCGCGAACTCGTCTGCCAGGCGGCTCTTACCGATTCCAGGCTCACCGACGAGCAGGAAGAGCCGGCCGCGTCCGCCCAGCGCATCCTCGAGGCCGGCCTCGAGCGTCTCGAGCTCCCGCTCACGGCCGACGAAGGTCCCGGCGGCACGCCGCCCGGGCGCGGCGGCCGGCGCCGAGGCGGGCTCCTCGATCGGCGGAACCGGTGTCGGAAGATCCAGCGACGGGTCCTGACGCAGAATCCGTCGCTCGAGCTCCTGCAACTCGCGGCTCGGCTCGATTCCGAGCTCGTCCACGAGCGCCCTCCGCGCGGCCTGGTACGCCTCCAGCGCCTCGGCCTGGCGCCGGGCTCGGTAGAACGCGAGTATCAGTTGGGCGCGTAGGCGTTCCCTGAGCGGATGCTCCGCGACAAGAGGCTCGAGCTCGCCGACGATCTCGGCGTGGCGGCCGAGTGCCAGGAGAGCATCGATGCGCTCCTCGAGCGTCGCCAGGTAGAGCTCTTCGAGCCGCGCAATCTCGCTCCGGGCGAATGGCTCGAAGGTGAAGTCGGCGAGAGGCGGACCACGCCAGAGGGAGAGGGCCTCGCGGAGCTTCGCCTCGGCTGTGGCCGGATCGCCGTCGGCGGTCGCTTGCTTTGCATCGGCCCGCAGACGCTCGAAGCGGTGGAGATCGAGCTCATGCCCTGTCAGATTGAGCGCGTACCCCGGCGACCGCGTGACGAGAAGCGGCCTTCCCTGCGGGTCCAGGAGCTTGCGCAGGCGCGAGATATAGACCTGCACCGCCTTGCCGGCGGTCTCCGGCGGCTCGTCGCCCCACAGCGCGTCGATGAGACGGTCGGTGGAGACGGCTTCGTTGGCGTGCAGGAGGAGGACGGCTAGCAGCGCCCGCTGTTTGCCAGTGAGCTCTAACTTACGGCCGCGGTCTGAACAGATCTCGAGCGCGCCGAGGATCCGAAATTCCATGGTCCTGCTCCAACAATGACGCTAGCACGGTGCAAGCCGCGCGAAAAGTGCCCGTTTACCGCCGCGTTAACCGGCGCGTAACCGTCCCGAAAGGGGCTCCCGGTCTAGTGGGCATCAAGATCCCCACGCCAAGGAGGCAACGATGCGTCACAGGAAACTCAACATTCTCAAGTCCCTCGTTCTCGGCCTCGCCGTAGCCGCCGTCGCGGCTCCGACGGCACTCGGCGAGCCACGAGGGCCGGGCAATCCGGTGACGGCGGCTCCAGTCCAGCAGTCTTTGAGCCCGGACGACCGTTCGCTCTACCGCGGGTCAGCACAGCTCGAGCCGCAGGTCGTCTCGCTCTCGCCGGACGACCGCGCGTTCTACCGCGGCGTGGAGAGCCCGAACGCTCCCGTGAGCGTCATCGTCTCGTCCTCGCCCGACGACCGCGCGTTCTACCGCGGCGTGGAGAGCCCGAACGCGCCGGTGAGCATCATCGTCTCGTCTTCGTCCAACGACTTCCGGTGGACGGACGCCAGCCTCGGCGCTGGATCGACGCTGGCTTTCATCCTTCTCCTTGGCGCCGCTGCTCTCCTGATCCGGCATCAGCGCCAGCGCATCGCGGCCTACTAGTCCCCTCCACTCCCCAACGCGAGCGGGCCCTCCGGGGCCCGTTCGCGTAGTTCTGCGTCGACTGGAGGAGGTCGGTCGGCGGATGATGTCGCTCCGGCTGCACTCCAAGCACTGAATCTGCTCGACGGGAACTTCTGGGTCGCTGCGAACCCAGCGCTCGGCGTGATGATGCTCGGCGCAGCCGGCTGGCTCCTCGGCCCCGTCGGGAACTACAACGTTCCGGGATGGGTCGCGCTTGTCCTCGGCATCGGGCTGTTCATCCCGTTCGTCGACTTCTTCGCGCTGCTCCTCTCGCTGCTCTGGATCATCGTCACGAGCGTATTGCTCTACCGGTCGCCGAAAGAAGAACCCATTACGGAGGCGGCAACGATATAGCCAGCCCCAGCGCATTTAGTTGGGCGCTCCTCGAAACAACCTAGAGCACAAACTCCAGAGCCGTCCAGCTTCGGCTCGAAACGTCCAGCCGGGACCGTCGGATCGAGGCCGAGCACGCACCTCGTTCGCGTACCAAGCTTGGCACGCGAGCAGTTCTAATGACGCTCCGTTGCCTCACTGGACATCACCACGGGGGACACAAAACGGACACATCAGAACGACACGCGCGACGTCTCGCGACGCAACCGAACTGACCGCAACACCACGATTTGCAGGAGAAAGCGTGTCGCGAGTAATCGCGCGTACGCGCGTGACGCTCCGAAACTTCCATGGCAAGTAGCGGGTCGACGCCTTGGCCCGCGAGCGGCTAGCAAGACGAGGCCGTTGAGTCACGGGCCGGCGAACTCACTGGCGAACTGGACGCTCGGGCCCGTCAGGTCCGACGAGGGTTCAAATCCCTCCCCCCGCTTCCGCTCAATGATGAGGCCTGTGTGGGCGTCGCGAGCCAAACCCCAAGATGGACGCTTTCTGTGTGACCTCTGGTCCTCAAGCGACAGGACGTTCGGCCAGGCCACGATCACGACCGTATCCTCCGACAGCCCCCGGCTCCAGGAGGTCGTGATGCTGATTCTCGCCCTGCACGAGACACCAACGTTGACTCGGGAGAAGTACGAGCAAGTCGTGCGCAGACTCACCAACGGCAAGTCGCACATCGAGTTGCCTTCGGACTTGCCCTTTGAGGGCCTCTTGGTTCATGCGGCCGGGGAAGGCCCGAACGGCTTCTGCATCTTCGATGTGTTCGAGTCCGAGGACGCGGTCGATCGCTTCCGCGCAGCAATGGGAACTATCCCAGAGGAGGTTGGTATCGAGGAGCCGCCCAAGTTCTTCCCTGCGCATACGGTCTACGTCGCCTGAGACGCGCGGTCGGTATCTCTGCGCTCTCAGGGGACTTTTCCCGGCCCTGGCCCAGGCCGGCGCAACCTGGAGAGGCTCCAGGTTATTGCCGATAGGCCGGGTGAATGTCACCCAAAGCTCTCGGAATGACCGAACGAACCGCGGAGCTCCGCCGCGCGCTCCGACGCCTTCCGAGTAGCCGGCGTCGGATGCTACGCGCGGTCCGCCAAAGGCGCGCCGTTGACGAGCCGCGCGACGCAACCCATGCCGTTGCATGCGCGCGCCTCCTCGAATCGGATGGTCTGTTCACTGCCAAGCTCCGTTATCTCTTAGGGAACCGCGGCGTGACGAAACGCAGTGCGTGGTTGCCAGGAGGTGCCGGCAACGAGCAGCCCGCTGACGCCGGTGAGCGCGGCGACGATCAAGATCGCGGTTCGCGGCGTAGTGGCATCGGCTCCGACACCGGCGATCAGCGCGCCGAGCACGAAGCCGAAGTCGCGCCAGAAGCGGTAGATGCCGACAACGCGCGCCCGGTCACGAGGCTGGCTCGCGTCCGAGACAGCGGCGATCAGCGTCGGGTAGACCATCGCCGTGCCTACGCCCAGCAGCAGCGCCGCCGCGAGCGAAGGCGCGAAGGCGCCGTCGCCGGCCACGAGCAGGCCAAGCGCGCCCGCCTGGACGATCATCCCAGCAGTGATCAACGGCTTTCTGCCCGTGTGGTCGGAGAGCCACCCGGTCGCTAACTGACCGGCGCCCCATACGACCGGGTAGGCGGCGGCGACAACCGCGATCTCCCGCACACTCGCACCGTGGGCTGCCAGATAGAGAGGGACCAGCCCCCAGGCGAGCGCGTCGTTGAGGTTGTTGACGAACCCTGCCTGGCTGCAGGCGCGCAGAATCGGATCGCGCAGACTGGCCTGGGCGAACGCGCCGCCGAGAGTCGCGTACACGGACCGATCAGCGCCGTGTGCCTGTTGCTCGAGCGAAACCTGCGGCCCGGTGTCGTGCACTGCGAACATGCTGATCGACAATCCAGCCAGCGCGATGATCGCCGCGCCGACCCAGACGACCGTCAGCGGCGCATAGCTGGCGGCGAGCGCGCCAGTGACGAAGGCGGTGGCGGCGACGCCGAGATAACCGGCCGACTCGTTCAGCCCGAGCGCGAGCCCACGCCGCCGCGGCCCGGCCAGATCGATCTTCATCACGACCGTCATCGACCAGGCGAGCCCCTGGTTGACGCCGAGCAGCAGGTTGGCGGCGACGATGAACCACCACGAAGGCGCAAGCCCGATCAGCAATGGCACCGGCAACGCCAGCAACCAGCCGAGCACCAGCAGCCGTTTGCGCCCCACCCGCTCGGCCAACCCGCCAGCGGCCAGGTTCGTGACCGCCTTAGCGGCGCCAAAAGCGACGACGAAGGCGAGGATCGCCGAGGTCGAGCTGAGGCCGAAATCTTGTTTGCCGACCAGCGGCAGCACGCTCCGCTCCAGGCCGACCATGCCGCCGACGAGCGCGTTCAGAGCAACGAGCAACGCAAACTGCCGCGCGTTCGCGCGCAATCCCAACCTCACGCGGCCGCTCATGCGACGGCGCCCACCCAGCCGGCGCGGTTCGCTGCGACGATCCGCTCCTTCTCCGCGGGCGGGGGCGGCATCTCGGCGAGCAAAGTGCCCACGAAAGCGTCCGCATCGGCGAGCCTGAGTAGCGGGTTGTGGGCGCGCTCGAACCCGATCGAGGAGACGGGATTGCCGGAGAGACCGCGGCCGCAGACCGAGCCGCCGTAATGACTTGGGTAGAGAACGACATAGTCGGGCAACTCGAGCAGCCGGCGCAGACTCGCATGCAGTAACAGCGCCTGCCCGTCCGCGTCACCGGCGATGTGCAGGTCGGGGCGGCCGACGTCGCCGATCAGCAGCGAATCGCCGCTGAACACCAACCACGGCTCGTCCGTGCCGCGGCGGCGGTCGGCGACCGTGTAGGCGTGATGGGCGGGCGCGTGCTCCGGTGTGGCGATCGCGGTCACAATGGTGTTTCCGAGCGTGACCACATCAGCGTCGGCGAGCGCGACATGCTCGAACTCCACGCCCGCGTGGGCGGGCAAGTAGGCGGTGGCCCCGGTGCGCTCGACCAGGGTGGGCAGCCCCGAGACATGGTCTGCTTGCACGTGCGTCTCGAACACCGCAACGATCGGCGCACCCAGCGCTGCGGCGGTGGCTAGGTAATCGTTGACGAGGTCGGCGTGCGGATCAACCACAGCGAGCTTGCTGTGCGTGCCGCAGCCGAACAGGTAGCTGGCACAGGCGGTCGTGCCATAGAGAAAGGGGCGAAGCAGCACGGTCTCTCCTTTTCAGCTCGTCTCGATGGGATGCCCTGCGCGCCGCCACTCGGGCAGGCCCACGTCGAGCCGGCGCGCCTTCAGCCCGCGCTCCTGCAGCAGCCGGACAGCATCGTCGGCATAGACGCAGTAGGGGCCGCGGCAGTACGCGACAATCTCGCGCCGTTTCGGCAGCTTCGCGGCCACCGCGTCGAGCGAGTCGAGCGGGGCCGACAGCGCGCCCGGGATGTGCCCGGCGCGGTACTCCGGCTCGGGACGAACGTCGAGCACGATGACACTGCCCTTCGCGAGCCGCGCCTGGAGTTGGTCGGCGGCGATCTGCTCGACGCCGTCGCGTTCGCCTAGGTAGTCGTCGGCTAGGACGTGCACCTCGGCGACATGCCGCTCCGCCACCTCGCGCACCGCCGCCCACAGCTCGCCGACCCGATCGCTCGCGAGCCGGTAGTAGATCCGTGTGCCCTCCCGGCGCGAGCGCACCAAGCCGACGCGCAGAAGTAGCTGCAGGTGGTGGGAGGTGTTGGCCAGGCTCTGGTCGATCTCGCTCGCGATCTCCTCGACCGAGCGCTCGCCCTGGGCGAGCACGTCCACGATCTCGGCGCGGCGGCCACTGCCGAGCCCCTGCGCCACCGAGGCGAACGCATCGAACAAGGCGCCCTTTGCAGCTCCCCTCATGTTCTCAAACTATCACTTGAATACTTGAGCAGCAAGCAGTAGGCTGCGCTCGACCCCTGCGAAGGAGACCGGGATGAGCACAACAGAGAGAGCGCTCGACACCCAAGAGCTCGAGCAGCGCGTCAAGGACATGTACCGCGAGGTCGCCGAGGAGCCGTTCAACGAGTTCCACTTCGAGACCGGCCGCCCGCTGGCCGAGCGGCTCGGCTACCCCAGCGAGCAGCTCGACGCGATCCCGCCGCGCGCGATCGACTCCTTCGCCGGCGTCGGCTACTACTTCGATCTCGCCGCGATTAACGCCGGGGAGACGGTCGTCGACCTCGGCAGCGGCTCCGGCACCGACAGCTTCCTCGCCGCCAACCAGACCGGCAGCGACGGGCGCGTGCTCGGCCTCGACATGACCGAGGCCCAGCTCGCCAAGGCGACGCGCCTCGCGAGCGAGCACGGCTTCTCGAACGTCGAGTTCCGCAACGCTCACATCGAGCAGCTCCCCCTCGACAGCGACTCCGCCGACGTGGTCATCTCGAACGGCGTCATCAACCTCTCCCCCGACAAGGCCAAGGTCTTCGCCGAAGCAGCGCGCGTTCTCCGCCCGGGCGGCCGGCTCGCAATCGCCGACATCGTCACCGCCAGTCAGCTGCCCGAGGGCGTCACCTGCGACGCCGCACTTTGGGCCGCGTGCATCGGCGGCGCCATGCAACGCGACGACTATCGCGAAGGAATCGAAGCCGCCGGCTTCGAGCTGGACGACCTGAAAGAGAACGAGCAATACCGCTTCGTCTCCGAGCGCGCAGACAACGCCACTCAGAAGTACGGGGTTAAGAGCGTCTCGCTGCTCGCGATCAAACGCTAACCCCAAGGGAGAGGAGATCCAGATGGCAGGACCGAAGGTCGTCGTTAATCTCGCAACCGGGCTCGAAGACCCCGAGTTCGTGACCGTCGCCTTCCTCGTCGCCGGCGCCGCGCTCGACCAGGGAAGGCAGGTCGCGATGTTCCTGACCAAGGAGGCTGTCCGCCTCGCGACACCCGGAGTCGCGGTCGGAGTCGCCTGCGAAGGCTGCCCGCCGCTGCCGCGCATCTTCGAGCAGTTCGCCGAGAAGGGGGGCGAGCTCCTCGCCTGCCCGTTCTGCGTGAGTTCCCGCGGAGTCGACGAAGGCAACCTCGTCGCCAACGCGCGCATCGCTGGCGCGACGCCGCTTTGGGAATGGATCGGCGACGAGCCCGCAACGGTGTTCAGCTACTAAGGGTGCTGCGCGACTTCGGAGCGAGAGGGTAGTCGCGAGCTAGACGGGCGACTGGCCCAAGCCGCGAGCGGCCACAGCGAAACGCGAGGGCGGCGCATATGAAGTCATTCTCAGCCGAGCGGACTATGGCGCCGTATGGAGCCTCGCGGTCGCGACCAGTGGCAACCGGTGGCAAATGCCCTGAGGCCCAAAGGCGCGAAAGAAGCCAACTCCGTGCCACCGGCTGCTCGACCCTTCGCCCATGAGCGGCGCGAGACGAGGCCGGCGCTGGCGAATTCACTGGCGAACTGGAAATAACATCCCTGCAAATCGCCACTTTTGTGCGGTCTCGAAAATCGCTAGGGGTCGCTTAGGCTCCTCGCGGGTTCAAATCCCTCCCCCTCCGCTTTCCGGGGATTGAGCGAAATCGTCCACCCCGACAATTCCGTGCTGCTGCTTTGTTCTCATGGGATGCTGCGACGCTTACTCGGCGGCGACGGGCTTCCGCGCCGCCACGCGCTCCACGATGCCGAGCTTCGACCGCTCGAGCTGCTCCACCTTGAACCCCTCGGCTCTCAGATGTTCGA
>DASWDJ010000054.1:0-2625 GCA_036395295.1 Gaiellaceae bacterium
GCGGTCGTCGGGTCGTTCCTGCTGGCGGCGCCCGTGATCGAGTCGGCGACTTCGGGCCACACGCAGTTCTTCCAGGCGGTCGGCACCGCTGACAGTGGCGGGGACTAGTCGACCTGCGGCGAAGGGGGGCGCCGCGCCCCCCTTCTTGTTCGCACTTCTGCTAGGCATTCTGGTCTGCGCCGGATCGCTGCAGGTCTCAGCCCAGGACAGAGACAGTGCAGCCTCGGGCGGAGTCTATCGGCGGCCGCTCGGGCAGGACCCTGAGACGCTTGACCCTGCCCGGATCAGTGACGTCTACGGCCGGTCCGTCTCTCAGCAAATCTTCGACGGCCTGGTCCAGTTCGACCAGACGTTGGCGATCAAGCCGGCGCTGGCGGAGTTCTGGCGGGCCTCGAGAGACGGGCTCACGTGGACGTTCGATCTCCGGAAAGGCGTGAAATTCCACCACGGACGCGAGGTCACTGCGGACGACGTCGTCTACTCGTTCACTCGGATCCTTGACCCGAGGACGCGCTCGGGCGCCGCGGAGCTATTTCTCAACGTCAAGGGAGCCCGCGAGTACAGGGAGGGACGCGCCAAGACGGTGTCAGGCTTCGTCGGACTCGACCGGCACACCGTGCAGGTGACGCTCAGCGAGGCCCAGGTGCCATTCGTCGCGGTCCTCGCGGTCGGCCACGCCAAGATCGTGCCACGCGACCTGGTCGAAGCTCAGGGCGAGGCCTTCGGCCTCCAGCCAGTCGGAGCGGGACCGTTCAGGTTCCTCCGCTGGGAGCGGGGCAGTGAGATCGTCCTCATCGCAAACCCGGACCACTTCGGCGGGGCCCCGAGACTTTCCCAGCTCGTCTATCGCATCTTCCCGGGGGATCAACGAGACGCGATGCACGACGAATTTTTGCGTGGGGAGCTCGAGGACGCGCCTGTACCGGCCCGGGCCGATCGCCGGGTCCTGGCGGCCGGCGGGAGCCGCATCTACGTGAGGCGTCCGATGAGCAGCGTGCGCTTCTACGCGTTCAACACCCGGACGAAGCCCCTCAACGATCGGCGCGTGCGCCAGGCCATCATTCACGCGATCGACCGCGAGGCGATCGTCCAGGACGTGTACGCCGGCCAGTACGTCTTTGCGCGCGGGATCCTTCCGCCCGGTACCCTCGGCTTCAACCCGAGGCTGGCCGGGTACCCCTACGACCCGCAGAAGGCGCGCGAGCTGCTCGCGCAGGCGGGCTACCCCGGGGGCCGCGGCCTGTCGCCGCTTGCCATCTGGTCGAGTGTGAAGCGAGATGACATCGTCCGCGAACACGAGCAGATCAAGAAGTGGCTCCGGGTCGTGGGAATCGAGGCGGAGGTCCACTACCTCACCAACTGGCCGACGTTCTCGAGGATGCTGGACGAAGGGAAGCTGCCCATTCACCTCCACGCGTGGTACGCCGACGTCCCGGATCCTGACAATTTTCTGACGAAGCTCTTCCATTCGAGAAGCTCGCGCAACTTCTTCGGGTACGCGAACGCCGTCGTCGACGACCTGCTGGCGAGCGCGCGCACCGCCGGTGACCCCCAACGCCGAGTCGAGCTGTATCGGCGGGCCGAGCAGCTGATCCTCGAGGACGCGCCAATCGTCCCGGTCTTCCACCACACCTACGAGCGGCTATTCCAGCCGTACGTCAGGAGCGTCGAGGTGAACGGCCTCGGCGATCCATACATCCCGTTCCGAAAGATCTGGCTGGAGCGCTCGCGATGATCCGCTCGCTCCGGGCAAAGCTCCTGCTGGGCACGTTCCTCGTGATCGTCCTCGTCATGGCGGCCGTGGTCGTCGTCGTCGAGCACACGCTGCGTGTCGCGATCATCGACGAGGTCCAGCGCCGGGGCGAGGCGCTGGCGCGGAACCTTGCCGCGATCTCGTACAGTCCCCTCCTCCTCTACAATTTCACGGCGCTGGAGCAGAACGTCGTGCGGGCGACCGTCGAATACGACGTCGTCTACGCCGTCGTGCTCGACGCCGATGGCAAGGTGGCGGCGCACAGCCGGTATCCCGAGCGGGTCGGGTTGCTGCTGCGGGGCGCCGTGCCGGAGCAGGCGGCCATCGCGACCGAGCCGCTGACGCAGGAGATGGTCACGGGTGCGGGCGAGGCCGTGTACGACTTCGCCGTCCCTGTCCTCGTCGACGGCCGGAAGTGGGGCACCGCACGACTCGGCCTCTCCAAGCGCCGGATGGAGGCCGAGATCCGGCGGGCGCGGCTCGAGCTGGGGGCCCTGACGTTCGTGACGCTCTTGCTGGGAGGCGTGACGGCGGCGCTGGTGGCTCGGCACATCGCCCGGCCGGTCCAGCAACTCGCCGAGGGAGCGGCCGCGATCTCGCGCGGTGAGTTGAACCAGCGGATCGAGCCCTCGACCACCGACGAGATCGGGCGCCTCGCCGCCGCCTTCAACCACATGGCGACGCAGCTGCTCCAGCAGCGGACGGCGCTCGAGGAGGCGCACACCGGGCTGCGGCGGCAGTTCGAGGAGCTGGCCGATCTCAAGGGCTACACCGACAACATCCTCGGGTCGCTCACGAGCGGCATCGTGACGATCGACCTCGACGGCCGTGTCGTCACGCTCAATCCGGCCGCGGAGCTGCTCACCGGGTTC
>DASWDJ010000055.1:0-2123 GCA_036395295.1 Gaiellaceae bacterium
CCCAAGCGCGAGTACCCGACCGCCCTGGACCACCTCGAGCGGTCCGAGGATTCGGAACTCCACGCGTTCCTCCCGCGACGACACTACACCTGCTCCTCAGCCGAAGCTCAGCATCGCCTCAGCGCTGGCGCAGACGCTCCCAGCCCGAGACACGACGAAGTCTGGCACGTGTTGGGGAGCGGCCGTATCGTTGACGGTGAAGTCGGAGGATGAGCGCGCGATCCCAACCTGAGCTTGGGTCCGATTTCCTCGGCTACCGGATCGAGGAGCTGATCGGTCGCGGCGGCATGGGCATCGTTTATCGCGCCTACGACCTCCGGCTGAAGCGAACCGTGGCGCTCAAGCTCGTCACGCCGGAGCTCGCGCTCGACGAGCGCTTCCGCGAGCGCTTCGCACGGGAGACCGAGCTCGCAATGTCGCTCGAGCATCCAAACGTCGTACCGATACACGACGCAGGCGAGGTCGACGGTCGCCTCTACCTCGCGATGCGCCTCGTCGTAGGCACGGATCTGCGGGCCCTCCTACGCACCGAAGGCCCGCTCGAGCCGTCCCGCGCGCTGTCCATCTGCGGCCAGGTCGCCAATGCCTTGGACGCGGCCCACGCGAGAGCTCTCGTGCACCGGGACGTCAAGCCCTCGAACGTGCTGCTCGACGAGAGCGAGCACGTCTACCTCGCCGACTTCGGCCTCACCCGGCGGCTAGAGGAGCAGAGCGCCGAAGCGGGAGAGAGCCGCTCGCTGGGGACACCTGCCTACCTCGCGCCCGAGCAGATCGAAGGGAGGGCGGTCGACGGTCGCGCCGACGTGTACTCCCTCGGCTGCCTTCTCTTTGAATGCCTTACCGGCGAGGCGCCATTCGCCGCCGGCTCACGGCTCGCCGTGGCGTGGGCCCACCTTGAGGAGGAGCCGCCGAGCGCAAGCGGACGCAAGCCGGAGCTGCCCGAGGCGATCGACGCCGTGCTGCACACGGCAATGGCCAAGGAGCCCGAGGACCGGTACCCGACGTGTACCGCGCTGCTCGCCGACGCCGAGGCTGCGCTCGGGCTCCGTCAACGGCCGATCTTGCGCCCAGGCAGGCGACTGCTCCTCGTCGGCGCTGTAATCGTCGCGCTTGGTGCCGCCGCCGCGATCGCGATCGCAATCTATGGGGGCAAGGGCACGCCGCAGGCGAAAGTCGGCTCGGCTCAGAATCCGATCACGGTCCTCTCCCCATTTGAGGGAACCGAGAAGCCACCCTTCGCCAAGGCACTTAAGGCGTTTGAGGAGAAGACCGGCCTCAAGACGCAGAACGAGATCTCGGGCAACTTCCTGCCTGTGCTCCGCACGCGACTTCCCGGGAACCCGCCGATGCTCGCGATCGTCCCGTCGCCGACCATCCTCGCCGACCTGGCCCGGGAGGGGGTCCTCAAGCCGCTCACCTCGCTAGGCATCAGCAACGGCTATCTCCGCCAGAACTACAGCAAGGCGTGGATCGACCTCGGGGCCGTCGACGGGAAGACCTACGGGCTCGCCGTACAAGCGAGCTCGAAGAGCGTCTTCTGGTACCGGCCCGACGACTTCAAGGCGATGGGTCTGACGGTGCCGAAGACTTGGGCACAGCTGCTCGCGGTCACGAAGAAGATGAAGGCCGCCGGCAAGACGCCGTGGGCTCTCCCAGCAGCGGACTCGTGGACGCTGACCGACTGGTTCGAGAACATCTACATCCGCACTGCGGGGCCCGACAAGTACAGCCGGCTGTTCGCCGGCAAGCTGCGCTTCGACCACCCCTCGGTGATCGCGGCGCTCAGGCGGATGACGACGATCCTCGACGACCAGTACGTCGCGGGCGGTATCCGGGGCGCGCTCCGGACCAACTTCCCATACGGGATAGACCTCGTCTTCGGCGAGATTCCCAGCGCCAGCCTCTACATGGAGGGCGGCTTCGTCGGCGGCATTGCTCTCGGCGGCAACCCGCGGCTGAAGCCGGGGCGGACGATCGACGCGGCGCCGTTCCCGATTATCACCCCGAGCCTCGGCAGCCCGCTCGTCGGTGGCGGCGCCGTGATCGCCGTCTTCGTCGACAACGAAGCGGTGCGAAAGCTGCTCCTCTACCTGAGCTCGCCGGAAGCGGGGACGGTCTTGGCC
>DASWDJ010000056.1:0-8028 GCA_036395295.1 Gaiellaceae bacterium
GGCGGCGGCGCATGTCGACCGCGTGGACGAGCTCAGGGAGGATGCAACCGTGGAGCAGCTGCCGGGTGCCGAAGTGGCGGCGGAGACGGTGCGCGAGACGTGGCGCCTCTTCGAGGAGCTGCAGCTCCAGGCCGGGCTTGCGCTCGAGGCACTGTTCGTCAAGCTCCGCCGCGAACTCGCGGGCGCCACCGCAACGCACGCTAGGACATCCGCGTGACGAGCGCCTGGCCGTTCAAGGACCCGCCCGACCGACGCGTCTATACGACCCGGTTCGTCCTGGACAAGGACTATCCGATCCTGGTCGTCTCCCATGATCCCGACGGCGAGTGGGAGTTTCTCTGCGGGACGACCGACAAGCCGAAGGACGCGCGGGAGATTCTTCTCGGCGAAGTCCTCGATCTCGATGAGCGCGTCCGCGAGGTCGCCGATCTTCCCGTCGGCTGGCGCGCGTGGCGAAGCGAGCCCGACGGGCCCTGGATGCAGGGGCCCATCTCGGGACCGAGCTAGCGTCTCGTCCCGTCGAGCGACCGCCCGCGGCGGAGTTCGGCCCGGAGGAGCTGTCGCCACCCTCCGCCGCGAGCTCGCTTATGCCGAGTTGTTGCCAAGCCTGCTTTGGCTAGAAGACGTAGACCACAAGCAGGACGATCAGGATGATCAGCAGCACCGTTCCGAGCCCGATGTACATGTCCCACCTCCTTTCGCCCGAGCCTGGTTTCCGCTTGGGCGATCCCCAAACCTCAGCTGAGTTGGCGACGGCGAGGGCCTCATCGAACCCCGCGATCCCTTCGTCGAGCTCTCCTCGCGCGAATACCTCGGCATCTAACCGGTGTCGTGACCCGCTCGAGCGGGTACCCGAGAGTAGGTCGATGCCGACGCGAGCGGTCGTCCTCTGCCTGACGGTCTCCCTTGCCGCGGGCGTGGTGACGGCATGCGGTGGTCGCGAAGCGAGCGGCGAGCCAGATTTCAAACGTAGTGAGGTGCGCTCGCTCGTCCTCGCTCCGGCGGATCTCGGCCGCGGCTACACGTACGGCGACGACTCGTTCTGCGGCGGTTTCTCTCCGGAGTCGATGTCGAAGAAGTTCACTGACTTCGTGCGCGAAACAGACCGAGGGCTGCGGCATGGAGCTGTACCACGCCTGGCGCAACGCGAATCCGACGGGACCCGCGCGAGCTGTGAATAGCGGCGCCGTCGTTCTCGACACGGCTGGCGATGCCCGACGCGCCCTGAAGCTCCGCGAGGAGCTCGTCCAGTTCCTCACCGGCGAGTCTCCACGCGGCTTCACCGACGCCCGCGATTTCGGCCATGACGCGCTCACGTTCACGAACGGCGGATTCGACGTGCCGACCGGAGCAGGGGTCATTTGGCGAAACAAGAACATGGTGGCGGTCGTCTTCGCCGGTGGGATTGGCCTCGACGCCGAGAAGGCACCGGAGGCAGCGATGTCGCTCGCGCGCAAGCAACAGGCAAGAATCGACCAGCGCGCAGCTCCACCGCCGATGACGGACGACCGCGAGCTCGAGCTGGACAACCCGGCACTCGAGATCCCGGTCTACTGGCTTGGCAAGGAGTTCGACCCGCCCGGAAGCTTGCCGCGGCTGGAGCTGTACAAGGGGCGGTCGTACCCAGGCGGCGGGAGGTCGGAGATCGGGTTCAACGCGGATCTCGATTATCGAGGCGGAGTGATGCTCAACCTCTGGAAACCGGAGGCGTGGGAGAGAGCCAAGCGTGGATTGCCGGGTCGGCTGGTGTGGAGCGACGGCTGCACCCGCGCGACGGAGATCAAACTACCCCGCGGGCGCGCGGTTCTCTACGCCGGCTACGCCAAGCCGTCGAACCCGCCGTGCCCGACGGCGAAGCCCGACATCTTCCTCGCGCACGTGTTCTTGCCGGGCGTGGTCGTGAGGGTGAATCCGGTTCTGTGCCTGTATCCGTGCTCCGAACGACCGTCGGGCCCACGGGACCCCTACACCTCACGAGCCGCTATCGAGGCGGTGGTCCGTGGTCTGCGACTCCGTCGCCAGCAGGATGGCTAGCCGGCCGCTGAACGGGCGGCACGGCCAAGTCTCTCAATCATGCATGTGGCAACGCAAGACCTGATCCACGGTTCCTTCGTCAAGCTGCGCCGCGAGCTCGCGCCGCGGCCACAATTGCAGGATGAGCGACGACATCTTCCGGCGCGCTACGAACGAGGACGGCCGTCTGCGCGTAGCCTGCTGGTATTGCGGGAAGGAGATCGAGTACTCAGGGTTCGACCCCTGCGCCGTCATCCTCGTGACGAATTGGGCTGACGAGGAACAGCAAGGTGAGCAGCAGTTCTTCGCCCATTCCGAGTGCTTCCGGAAGAGCGGCTCGGGTACTGATCTGTACGTCCTGGACAAGGACTTCGATCCGGGATAGGCCCTATTCGGCGACGGAGAACGCTTCGTCAAGCGCGCTCAGGCCCTCGTCGAGCTCTTCGCGCGTAATCGTCAACGGCGGACAGAGCATGACGACGTTCCAGTGCGTCATCAGGTAGAGCCCGCGCTCGAGGGCGGCTGTTGTCACCTTCGCCATTGGGGCAAATGCCTCGCCTGACGCGTTGAAGGGGACGAGCGGCTCGCGTGTCTCCCGGTCCTTGACCAGCTCGAGGGCCCAGAAGAGGCCGAGGCCCCGCACATCGCCGATCGAGGAATGCTTGTCGGCCAGCCTTGGCAGCGCTTCCCCAAGCACCTCGCCCAGCGCGGCCGAGTTCTCGACAATCCCCTCCTCGCGGAAGGCTTCGATCGACGCGACGCCCGCGGCACACGCAAGTGGATGGCCCGAATACGTGAGCCCGCCGGCGAAGTACTTGTCGCGCACCCAGTCCGCGATCCGCTCCGAGATCACCATCGCGCCGAGCGGCACGTAGCCGGAGTTGATCCCCTTGGCGACCGTGAGGATATCCGGCACGACGTCCCAGTTCTCGCACGCGAACCACTTGCCGGTGCGTCCGAAGCCGGCCATGATCTCGTCGAGGATCAGCAGGATCCCGTGCCGGTCGCAGACCTCGCGCACCGACTGCAGATAGCCTGGCGGCGGCGGGATGACGCCGTTCGTTCCGGTCACGGTCTCCAGGATCACCGCGGCGACGTTCTGGGGCCCCTCGTACTGGAGAATCTCCTCCAGGTGCGGCGCGCCGGAGCAGACGGGACACGGATCCGGATGGCCCGCGGGGCAGCGGTAGGTGTAGGGGTCGAGGATGCGCACGATCCCCGGGACGCCGGGCTCGGCCGGCCAGCGCCGCGGGTCCCCGGTCGCCGAGATCGCGCCTGCGGTCGCACCGTGGTACGAGCGGTAGCGCGCGACGATCTTCTGCCGGCCCGTGTACCACCGCGCGAGCTTGATCGCGTTCTCGTTCGCCTCGGCGCCGCCGTTCGTGAAGAACGACATCATGAGGTCGCCCGGGGTGACCTCGGCCAGGAGCCGAGCCAGCTCCGAGCGCTTCTCGTTCGCCATCATCGGCCCGATCGTGCAGAGGCGATCCGCCTGCTCCTTGATCGCGGCCACGACCTTCGGGTGCTGGTGCCCGATCGAGACGTTGACGAGCTGCGAGGCGAAGTCGAGGTAGCGCTTGCCGTCGAAGTCCCAGAAGTAGCGGCCTTCGGCGCCCGCGACGGGGATCGGGTCGATCGCCGAGCGCACCGACCACGAGTGGAGGACGTACCGAGCGTCGTCGGTCTTGACCCGATTGGTGTCGGCGACGGCCATTACTGGGGGAACTCTGACGGAATCGAGTCCGGCGGTGTGCCGATCACGATCGCGATCTCCTTTCCGTCGCTGAGCTCGATGTCGCGCGGATCGCCGTCGTAGGCCTGCCCGTCGACGTAGATCGCGATCGGCGCCTTCGGTTTGCAGTAGCCGCCGACGCACTCAGGAGTCAGCCGGACAGCCCATTCGGTGAAGAACTGGCCGAGCCGGTTCGGCTGCACCGTCTTGGTCTCCGTGTGCAGGACCCCTGTGTCATCGTGCGTGTGCAGGGGCGAGATACAGACGCGGCGGCAGAGCTCGATCCCGCCGTACGATGTCGTTCCGTCGGCGAGCTTCTCACTCGTGACGCCGGGGTCCTTGATGTCGATCCCGATTCCGGCGGGCACGCGGATCGGCTTGCCGTTGACGAACACGTCCAGATGCGCGTGGACGTGGTACTGGAGGAACTCCGCGCGTTCCGGAAAGAGACCGGCTTTCCGGGTGAGCTTCATCGGGTTCGGCGGCGCGGGCCACGGCGGTGCTCCGGTCGCCGGGCGCGGGGCGGGCGATGACTGTTTCGAGCCGCTCTTGTCGCCGCAGCCTGCGAGCGCCAGGACCAGGAACAAGAAGAGGGCCGCAAGACGAGGACCCATCCGGCAACTCTAGCTCCGCCGCGCTAGGCTGAGCGGGCATCATGACCGAGGTCGTACAGGCTCCGGAGCGTCCAGACGAACGGAAGTTCAGGCGAATCAGCCACTGGATCGACGGCAAACTCGTTCCCGGCGAATCGGGGCGGAGCGGCCCGGTCTACAACCCGGCACTGGGAGTGCAGTCCGCCGAGGTCGATTTCGCCTCGGTCGAGGAGATAGCCCGGGCAGTCGCTGCCGCGAAGGACGCGTTCTCGAGCTGGCGGTCGGTGTCGTTATCGCAGCGACAGGAGCTCATGTTCCGGATCAGGCAGCTCGTTCGCGACCGCCGGGAGGAGATGGCAAAGATTCTCACCGATGAGCACGGCAAGGTCTTCTCGGATGCGCTCGGAGAAGTGCAGCGCGGGCTCGAGGTGGTCGAGTTCGCATGCGGGATCCCGACACTGCTCAAGGGAGATTTCTCCGAGCAGGCCTCGACGGGAATCGACGTCTACTCGATCCGGCAGCCGCTCGGCGTCGTCGCCGGAATCACGCCGTTCAACTTCCCCGCGATGGTGCCCATGTGGATGTGGGCGCCGGCGATTGCTTGCGGGAACACGTTCGTCCTGAAGCCGTCCGAGAAGGACCCCTCCGAGTCGCTCTTCGTGGGTGAGCTGCTCAAGGAGGCCGGAGTGCCTGACGGCGTGTTCAACGTCGTCCAGGGCGACAAGGTCGCCGTCGACGCGATCCTCGCGCATGCCGACATCGCTGCGGTCAGCTTCGTCGGCTCGACGCCGATCGCGCGCTACATCTACGAGCAGGGGACGGCGGCCGGCAAGCGGGTGCAGGCCCTCGGCGGCGCGAAGAACCACATGGTCGTCCTGCCCGACGCGGACATCGAGATGGCAGCCGACGCCGCAGTCAGCGCGGCTTACGGTTCGGCGGGCGAGCGCTGCATGGCGATCTCGGCCGTGGTCGCGGTCGGCGACTCGGCGGACCCGCTGATCGACGCGATCAAGGAGCGGCTGCCCAAGGTGAAGGTCGGGCCGGGGAACGAACCCGAGTCGGAGATGGGGCCTCTCATCACCCGCGAGCATCGCGACAAGGTCGCCTCGTACATCGACCACGGACGCGAGCAGGGCGCGACGGTCGTCGCCGACGGGCGCGAGGCGACACCCGAGGGTGACGGCTTCTTCCTCGGCGTCTCATTGCTCGACAAGGTCACGCCCGAAATGGACGCGTACAAGGACGAGATCTTCGGGCCGGTGCTCGTCGTCACGCGTGCCGACACCTACGACGAGGCCGTCCGGCTCGTGAACGAGAACCCCTACGGGAACGGTGTCGCGCTCTTCACGCGGGACGGGGGCGTCGCCCGGCAGTTCCAGTTTGACGTCCAGGTCGGCATGGTTGGGATCAACGTCCCCATTCCGGTGCCCGTGGCCTACTACTCGTTCGGCGGCTGGAAGTCGTCCCTCTTCGGCGACTCGCACATCTACGGCCCCGAAGGGATCAACTTCTACACGCGCGGCAAGGTCGTCACCTCGCGCTGGCCCGATCCCGCGACTAGCAACGTCGACCTCGGTTTTCCGCAAACGCGCTGAGCCCAGGGGCTACGCGTGCTTGGCCGCCATTGCGTCGGCCTTCGTGCGGTGCACGGTGTTCGGCGGATGCTCGGGCGGCGAGTAGAGGGAGTACACCTTTAGATCTCGGTCGCCGGTGTTGACGACGTTGTGCCAGACACCTGCCGGGATGATGATCGCCCAGTCGTCCTCAACGTCGTGCGTCTCCTCGACCTGGTCCTCGGTCGGGCTGAGTTCGACACGGGCCTGGCCCTGCTCGATCCGGATGAATTGGTCGTTGTCCGGATGTGCCTCGAGGCCGATGTCTTCGCCGACCCCGATCTGCATCACGGTCAGCTGCGTGTGCTCGCCGGTCCACAACGCCGTTCGGAAGTTCGTGTTGTCGAGTGTCGCCTGTTCGATATCTGCAATCCAGGCGTTCATTTCGGTCCTCCGTTCTCGTAGATTCCGTGCCCGGTTTCGGGGTCGAAGAAGTGGAGCCGATCCGTATCGACGGCGAACTCGATGGGCTCGCCCTCACGTGCGCGCGTGTGCCTCTCCACCCGGGCGACGAAGAGGCTCCCCTTCTCCTTCGCCTGCTCTTGCGTAGCCTCGATCGCTTCCGCACCGACGGCAGCGGCAACGTCCTCGCCGCGCACCGGCCGTCCACCCGAGCCAAAATGGACGAAGACCTCGGAGCCCATGTCTTCCCGGATGTCGATGACCGCCGAGATGCGGCGCTCGGGCGGAGTGTCGCCCGCGAGTGCGGCATCCTCCAGGTCCTCGGGCCGAATGCCGAGGATCAGTGGCTTGTCCTCGAAGTGTTTCAGCGCGGGCCTGGTCGCGAGAAACTCGTCGTCGAGGCGCAGACGATGCTCTCCGAAATGCGCGTAGAGGCTGCCGTCGTCTCGCTCGAGGTCGGCGCCGACGAGGTTCATCGCCGGCGAGCCGATGAACTCGGCGACGAAGAGATTGACCGGGCGGTCGTAGAGCGTCTGCGGGATGTCGAACTGCTGGAGCACCCCGCCGCGCATGACGGCGACCTTGTCGCCGAGGGTCATCGCCTCGACCTGGTCGTGAGTGACGTAGATCGTCGTGACCTCAAGGTCGCGCTGGATGCGCGCGATCTCGGCTCGCATCTCGACCCGCAGCTTCGCGTCGAGGTTCGAGAGCGGCTCGTCCATCAGGAAGGCCTGCGGCTCACGGACGATCGCGCGGCCCATCGCGACGCGCTGTCGCTGACCTCCCGAGAGCGTTCGGGGCCGCTTGCGGAGGACGTCCTCGAGGCCGAGCACACGCGCCGCCTCACGGACGCGGCGGTCGATCTCGTTGCGCTCGAGCTTCCGCAGCTTGAGGCCGAAGGCCATGTTCTTGTAGGCCGTCATGTGCGGGTAGAGCGCGTAGTTCTGGAAGACCATGGCGATGTCTCGGTTCTTCGGCGGCAGCCGGTTCACGACCTGCCCGCCGATGCGGACGATGCCCTCGGTAATCGGCTCGAGACCCGCGACCATGCGCAACGCCGTCGTCTTGCCGCAGCCCGAGGGGCCTACTAGCACCACAAACTGGCCGTCACCGATCTCGAGATCCAGCTCGCGGACGGCCTGCGTCCCGTCTGGATACACCTTCGTCAGCTTCTCGAGCGTGATTTCCGCCAAGTCATGGCCTCCGCGTCGGCCAGTTTCCCATAGGATCCTCGCGCCGTGGAGGCGGTTGCGGACGCCAGGAGGCCCAGGGGGCGATGGCGTGACGCTCTCGAGGAGCGCCGCTTCCTCGCGCCGCTCCTGATCAGCCCCGCCGTCCTCTACATCGTCCTGCTCGTCGGAGCGCCCCTTGGTCTCGCGGTCTACCTCAGCCTGACTGACGCGACCGCGGGCTCGCTCTCGGGGAACTTCGTCGGCCTCCACAACTACACCGACGTCTGGCACAGCGAGAACTTCCGCCGCGCGCTCCGGAACACGATCTTCTTCACCCTCGTCTCGCAGGCGGTCGTGCTCGTCGGCGCGGCGATCCTCGCCCACCGGCTCGTCCGGCCTTTCCGGGGCCGGTGGTTCCTTCGCTTGCTCGTCGTCCTGCCGTGGGCGGCGCCGGTCTCGCTCGGGACGATCGGCTGGCTCTGGATCTTCGAATCGACCCTCTC
>DASWDJ010000057.1:0-19525 GCA_036395295.1 Gaiellaceae bacterium
TGGCAAGGTTCGGCGTTCGCTCGGGTGCGCTCCCGTTCACTCGCCTGTACGCGAACCCTGCAAAACAGCTGTTTGAGCGAACGGGCGCGAACGGGCGCGAACGGTCGCTCGCATTTGCCATGCAGAAGGTCGTGGGTTCGAGCCCCATCATCCGTTCTAAACGTGCTGCAAATACCCGTGTTTTGTTCATCGCATTGACAACGATGAACAGAACTTTGTCCCAAGAACGCTTCGACCAGACCAGACCATGGTTGCAAACGAGCGCGGTCAGGCGCCGACTCCCGCCGCCTCGGCTGCGGGGAGGCAGACGATCGGCGCCCCCGTCGGCGGCGCTGATCGCGAGATATGCGAAAGGTTGGGCGCCTCGCCACCGGAGCGTGCCCCCTCGGCGGCGATCCCGCGGGCGACGTCGATCTCGCCGATCGTCCCGTCGATCTCGATGGTCACGACATCGTCGCCGGAGGTGGCGATCCGTTCTTTAGATGTGACCTGTTCGATTGCGCCGCCCTCCTTGACGCTCAGCGCGATCGCCTTGAGTGGAACCTGAACGCCCCTGACGAGGCTCTGGCGCCGCCGGCGCGAGCATCGGCGACAACAGCGTCTAGTTCATCGGTCGGCACTTCGGGACCCCCGCCAAGCGGCGCTTCTTCCGTGGCGAGAAGGCACGGGAGCGGTTCGACTGGGCCGAGCGCCAACTCGCGGGCCGCGCTGGACAGTTGATCGTCGTCGCCCGTTTCATCCCGGGCGGGCGCACCGCGGTCACGATCAGGCCGGAATGTTGCGGTTCCGCTGGAGGCGCTTCCTCGTCTTCGACGCGGTCGCAGCGGCCCTATGGGGCCCTGTTCCCCTCGCTACTCGGCTACTTGGGTGGCCGTGCATTCGAGAACGCCGCCTGGAAAGGCCTTCTGCTCGCACTCGCGCTGGGTTCGCCCTGGGAGGCGCGACCGAGGCCCTACGCTGGCTTCAACGGACGTTAGCGCAGCGCGAGGCGTCGTAGTCGGAGCAGGCGGCGGGCGGAGGCGTCCCGCCGGTCTCGCGGATCCAGGAGTGCAGCAAGTAGCTCTAGCCGCTGACCGGCGGCGCCCGTGAGTGCGACGGGATCGCTTCTGTCGCTCGCGTTCAGCTTCGCGATCTTGCTCGCGGGAGCGCAGCTCTTCCACGGGCGGCATCGAATGGCTGGGCGCCAAGCTCGAGCTCGGCCAGGGTGCGGTCGGCGGTCTGCTTGGGGCCGTGGCGACGGCGCTTCCGGAGACGTTGATCCCGATCGTCGCCATCGTCGGGGGCGTGGCGGACTCGCAGGAAGTGGCGACGGGCCTCACGCTTGTGCTCGCCTACGTTGGCTACGTTCAGCGGACGCTTCGCGAAGGCGGCGAGGTGGAAGCGGGGGAGACGATCAGGCCGCTCGCGTTCGAGCGGAGCAAGAGCGACTCGCCCAGGTTAGTGATGGTGATCGTGCAGTGCGTCGCCGCGCTCGCCGCGATCGTCCGCGGCGCGGACCTGTTCGTGAGGGCGCTCACCAACGTGGCCGAGGATGCGGGCGTCGAGCCGCTCGTGCTCTCGCTCGTGATCGCGCGTTCGCGACCGAGCTGCCGGAGAAGATCAACAGCTTCTTCTGGGCGCGGGAAGGCAAGGACACGCTCGCCCTCGGGAACATCACCGGCGCGATGGTATTCCAGTCGACCCTCCCGCTCGCCTTTGGGATGGCTTTCACGGACAGGCACCTCGGCAGCTACACGGTCGCCGCGGCCCTCCTGGCCCTCGCCGGCGCTGCGCTCGCCATCTTCGAGCTTGTGATTCGCAAGCGCTTCCTCGGCCGCGCGGTGCTCACCTGGGCGCTCCTGTATGCCTCGTTCGTCATCTACGTCGTCGCGACGCTGTGACTGCGGGCGCTTATAGGCAGACACAAAATCACCCAACCCGGGTGACGCCGACTCATCCCGTCGGGCGCGACGGTTCCGGCGTGGTAATTCAGCAGCGCCCGCGGGCAGCACCTTCGAAACCGAGCGCTTGTGCGAGCCGTGATTGTCGATGGCTACGGCGAGACCCCGGTCCCGCGAGCTGCCGAGGCTGATGAGCGCTGGAACGGCGGGGTGGCGTGTTCGCCCGGTTAGGCCGAGTCGTCGCCCACCAATTGGTCTTTCGCCTATTGTGACAACGTTTCTGCTCGCGTTCGTGAGTTGAGAGATCGCAGCGAGCCTCAGCCGGCATTAGCAGGCGGGCGTCCGACTCGAGAGGTTGGCTGTGGGAGATCAGACGTGGCGATCAGGCCGCGCATGTCGTGATCGAGATCAGCGGAACAGCCTGGTCGATGTCGAGCGTGGGGTGGGCACGAGCTCGAAGAACCGATCCCGGTGAAACCGGCAGTAGCTGTCGTGGCCGGGCTCGCGCGCCCAGCGGATCCAGTCCTCCGCGTTCCGTTCCGAGACCTGTCGCAGCATCGGGACGAAGCCCGAGCCTACGGCGTTGAGCCGACCGGCGCCTGATCCGGCGAGCCATCGCTCCAGCGATAGCGGTGCTCCGGGCGGCCCGTCGACCCGTACCTGAGCGAAAGCTCGATCGCTCCTGACGCGCCGAGGTATTCCAGGTAGCGGCGCGCGGTCCCCCTGCTGATGCCCGCGCGGTCGGCGACGTCGACCGCCGAGACCTCTCCGTCGGCGGTGCGGACAGCTTCCATCACGAGCGCCAGGGTGGGGGCGGAGATGCCCTTCGGCAGTGACTGGCGCCCCTGCGAGCGCAGCAGGGAGAACATGTAGTCGATGTCTTGCTGGTCCGGCTCCCGGAGCCGCTCCATGCGGCGCCTGAGCGCGGCGTAGTTCTCGAGGCGTTCGCGCAGCGCGTCGAAGAAGAACGGCTTCACGAGGTAGTGGACGACGCCCCCGTGCATTGCGCTTCGGAGTGTGTCGACGTCCTTGGCCGCCGTGACGGCGATGACGTCGACCCGCGGCGCGTCCGACTGGCGGAACGAGCGCAGGACCTCGAGCCCGCTGATGTCCGGGAGGTAGATGTCGAGGAGCACGAGGTCCGGTCGCAGCCGCTTGACCTCGCGGATCGCGTCCTCGCCGGTGTGCACCTCGGCGACGACCTCGAACCCCGGCACGCGCTCCACATAGGAACGGTGGATGGAGGCCGTCATCAGGTCGTCGTCGACGACGATCGCGCGAATCATCCGGGCACCGCCTCAACGGGAGCTCGTTCGCGCGGAAGGAAGACGGTGAAGACGGCGCCGCCGTCGTTGTCGACGCTGACCCGGCCCCCCCGGCGCTGCGCCGCCTGGCTGACCAGCGCGAGCCCGAGCCCTCGGCGCCCGACGCCGCTGGCGATCTTTGTCGTGAAGCCGTCCCGGAAGATCTCGTCGGCGAGCTGAGGGTCGATGCCGGGTCCGGAGTCGCGCACACGGATGAGAATCCCTTCCGCCTCGTCGCGGACCGTGACCTCGATGACGCCCCGGCTGGCCGGCGAAATCGCCTCGAGGGCGTTGTCGATCAGGTTGCCAACGATGGTGACGAACTCGCGCGGGTCGCCGATGTTCTCCGGGAGCCGTGAATCCTCTGTGATGCGCAGCTCGACCCCACGCTCGGAGGCAACCGTTGCCTTGCCGAGCAGGAGCCCGGCGAGGACGGGGTCGCCGACGCTGTCCATGATCGACGCGACGAGCGTCTGGTGGACGAGCGACTCGTTCTTGATGAACCCGATCGCGTCTTCATAGCGGCCGACGTCGAGCAGGCCGGCGACGACGTGCAGGCGATGGGAGAACTCGTGCTGCTGGGCGCGAAGGGCGTCGGCCAGGCTGCGGACGTCGTTCAGCTCGCGCATCAATCCCTCGAGCTCCGTCCGGTCGCGAAGAGTGATTACTGCGCCGATGCTCTTGCCGCGCACGGAAATCGGCATGCGATTCACGACGAGCACACGGTCGTTGACGAGAACGACCTGGTCGCGGTCGCCTGCATTTCCGCTCATCACCTCGCGCGCGTGACCGGCCGGGACGATCTCGTCCAGACCGGGCCCGACAGCGTCGCCCTCGAGGTCGAGCAGCCTGCGGGCCTCGTCGTTGACCAGGGTGACCCTCCCGGCCCGGTCCGTCGTGATCGTCCCCTCGCGGATGCCGTGGAGCATGGCCTCGCGCTGCTCGAGCAGCGAGGCGATCTCCTCGGGCTCAAGCCCGAAGGTCTGCCTCTTGATCCGCCCGGCGAGGAGGACCGAGCCCAGAACGCCGAGACACAGCCCGAGCAGCGGCGGGATCAGGATCACGGGCAGGTCCGAGACCAGCTTCGCGGTGATGGCGCTCTCGAGCACCCCGACCGACACGAGCCCGATGATGCGCCCGTTCCGTCCGTAGACCGGCACCTTCGCGCGCATCGAACGGCCGAGCGTTCCCGTTTCGACGCCGACGAACTCGCGCCCCGAGAGCGCGACGCTGGGATCGGTCGAGACGCGCTGGCCGATCTTCTCGCGGTCTGGATGCGAGTAGCGGATGCCTTCGGTGTTGGCGACGACGATGAAGGACGCATGGGTCCGGCGGCGGATTCCCTCGGCGATCGGGTCGATGACCGCGGCGGGATCCGGCGCATAGAAGCCCCTCTGGATCGACGGCATCGCGCTCACCGACCTCGCGATCGCGAGCGACTGGTCTCCGGCACGCCGGTCGAGCTGGTGCCGCGCCTCGAACAGCGAGACGCCGAAGCCGGCGCCGACCGTCAGGACGATTATCGCGAGCTGGAGCAGCAGGATGCGAGTCGAGAGACGGGGTCGGCGCAATCTGCCCTTTCCTTTCACGGATTTCAGTCTAGGAGCCGTTCGCGCACAGGGGAACGAGCATTTATGGACAAAACGCCCGCAAAGACGGTTTTGAGCGCAATCGGCGCAAATATGGATTACGTCGCCAATGGTGCAAACAATCCCGCAGCAGCAGAAATGTATCGCTGCGGTAAACGGACAAAGGGGGATGGCCTTGACCAGTATCACGATACGTGCGAGACGCCTCGGTGTGCTCACCACGGTCGCTTTGTTGTCGCTCGTGGCGACGACGGTCGGGCGCTCGAGCACCACGAAGCCGCCGACGATCGCACAGCTCATCGCGGCCTCCAAGAAGGAATCGGGCCTGATCGTCTACGGCAACCCGCCCGGGCGAAACTGGAGCGCACTCGCCACCAAGTTCAAGGAGAAGTACCCGTGGATCAACGTCACGGAGTACGACCTCGACGACTCGACGATCTTCTCGAAGTACGCGGCCGAGGCGGCCCAGGGAAGTCGTACCGCGGACCTCCTGATCGCGAGCGCGCCGAACCTCTGGATCTACGCGCGCCGGAAGGGGTTCACGCAGCCCTATACGCCGTTCGGGCTCAAGAAGTACCCGAAGTGGGTCAAGACGTTCACGGGCATCTACGTGATGTCGCCCGATCCGGCCGTGCTCTTCTACAACAAGATCCAGCTCGGCGACAAGAAGCCGCACACCGTCACCGAGATCGCCAACGACCCGGGGACGTACGACAAGGTCACCGGCTACACGGTCGACAACACGTTCGGCTACACGGGCTACTACGGCTACGTCCAGAAGAAAGGGTGGAGCCAGCTGCAGAAGATCGGCCATCGCCTCCAGCCGACGACGGGCGTCGCCGCGCAGACGACGCTCGTGTCGCAGGGTGGCGCGAAAGTGGCGATCCTCAGCTCGCCGACGATTCGCTACCGCATCGCGACCGAGCCCAACCTCGCGAGGCTCCTCGACTGGTCGTACATCCGTGACGGCCAGCCGCTGATCCCGCGGGGTTTCGCGGTCACGAAGAAGGCCTCGAGCCCGGCATCCGCCAAGCTGTTCCTCAACTTCGTCTACTCGAAGGCCGGGCAGCAGGCGATGTGCGACGCCGGCTTTACCGCGTTCATGACCGGCTTCAAGCCGACGGGCGGCTGTAGGAACACGCTGGCCGACGTCTACAAGGCGGTCGGCAAGAAGAACGTCTACCTCGTCCCGACGTCGCGGAAGTTCGTGAACGCGAGACCGTCGTTCGCGTCTCGCTGGCACGGGATCTTCGGCTAGGAGTCGGATCGAGGCTAGCCCGTGACGACGGTCACATCGGAGACGGCGGGGGCGCTTCCTCTCCCCCGTCCCCGCCGTCCCCGAATCAGAGCCGGAGCGTTCCAATGGGGTATCTGGATCGCGCTGGTCGGCCTCGTCATAGGCCCGTTCGTCCCGCTCCTCTATGCATCGTTCCGCGACCGTCCGCTTTACGAGCCCGGCGGGGTCTTCAAGGTCGAGCCGTATCGCGAAGTGCTCAGCGATCCGGCGTTCTGGCATGCCGCGCGGAACACTTTCGAGTACGCCGCGATCACGACCGTGCTCGCCGTCCTCGGCGGCGCGCTCGTCGCGATCCTAGTCACAAGAACCGATCTCCCGGGGCGCCGCGCATTCGGCGCCCTGGTGCTGCTGCCGCTCCTCCTTCCGGCGCTTGGCCTGATCGTCGGCTGGATCGAGATCTGGGGCCCGGGCGGCTACCTGACCGTCTGGTTCGACACGCGCCTCCACATCAAGACGCTCGCCATCGACACGATCCTCGGGATGTCGCTGCTGGAGACCGTTCGCCTGCTGCCGGTGGCGTTCATGACCTGTCGTGCGGCTCTCGCGCGCACCGACGCCTCGCTTGAGGACGCCGCCAGGAGCGCGGGTGCCAAGCCGCTGAAGGTGATCACGAGCGTGACCCTCCCCATGCTGCGGCCGGCGCTCCTCAACAGCGCCACGCTCATCTTCACGCTCTCGCTCGCCTCGCTCGGGATCCCGTTGCTCCTCGGGACGTCCCACAACATCCAGTTCATCTCGACCTACCTCTATTACCACTGGACGAACGCGGCCACGCCGGACCCGCCTTCGGTCGCGGCCGGCGCGATGATCCTGCTTCTGATCGCCACTGCGCTGCTCTTCCTTCGGAACCGGCTACTGGGCGCCGAGGAGCGCTATGTCTCGGTCGGTGGCCGGGCCAACCGCTCGGCGCTCGTCTCGCTGGGCTTCTGGCGCTGGCCACTCGCGCTCGGCTTCGTCCTCTACCTCGTCTTCGGCACGCTGATCCCGATCCTCGGGCTCGCGCTGACCTCCGTCGTCACCGTGCTCACCCCCCTGATCGCGCCGTGGGAGCTCTTCACCTGGGAGAACTGGCAGGCGCTCGGGACTGGGCAGTTCCGGCAGGCGATCGAGAACAGCGCGCTCATCGCCTTCGTTGGCGCGATCTTGACGACGGCGCTCGTGACCGCCGCAACCCTCGTCGCGCACCGGTCTCGCTTCCACCTCCGCAAGACGATGCCGTTCGTGATGCTCTATCCGCGCGCGACCCCAGGGATCATCATCGGGATCGGGTTCTTCTGGGCGTACCTCGTGACTGGCGTGGCGGGCGACTGGCTGCGGAACAGCATCTGGGGGATCATGATCGCCTTCTGCGTCCGGAACCTGCCGTTCGCGTACATCGTCATGTACCCGACGATGGCTCGCATCGGCGAGGAGCTCGACCGGGCCGCGCGCTCGGTCGGAGCGAGCTGGTGGAGGACGAGCGGCCGGATCGTCGTCCCGCTGCTCCGCCCCGCGATCTTCGCCTCGTTCGCCTTGATGTTCATCGAGATCCTGAACGACTACGACCCGGCCGTCTTCCTCGCGAAGCCGGGGACAGATGTCATGGGGACCGTGATGCTCTCGCAGTTCCAGCAGGGATTTATTGGGCAGGTGGCCGCGCTCGCGATGGTGCAGGTCGCCGTGACCGTCATCGTTCTCGGAATAGGCGCCCGGCTCTTCAAGCTCGGCGCGTTAGGAGGTCGGCACGATGCCTGAGATCCACGTCGAGAAGCTCGTCAAGCACTTTGGCGAGCAGCTCGCGCTCGACGACGTCACGTTCCGGGTCGACGAGGGCAAGCTCTTCACGCTCCTCGGCCCGAGCGGTTGCGGGAAGTCGACGACGCTGCTCTCGATCGCCGGCTTCCACAGCCCCGAGCGGGGCAGGATCGCCGGGGGCGGCGAGGTCTTCTTCGACGCGGAGCGCCGCGTCAACGTCGCACCCGAGCAGCGCAATCTCGGAATCGTGTTCCAGTCGTACGCCGTCTGGCCACACATGACGGTGTTCGAGAACCTCGCCTTCCCGCTGAAGGTCCGGCGCGTGAAGAGGAAGGAAATCCGGGCGCGTGTCGCCGAAACCCTCGAGCTCGTCGAGATGGGCCAGTACACGGACCGTTATCCGCACCAGCTCTCGGGCGGCCAGCAGCAGCGTGTCGCCCTCGCCCGTGCGCTCGTCTACTCGCCGTCGGTGCTCTTGCTCGACGAGCCGTTCTCGAACCTCGACGCGAAGCTCCGCGAACGCGCTCGTAGTTGGGTCAAGGATCTTCAGTCTTCGCTCGGCCTGACGACCATCTTCGTCACGCACGACCAGGACGAGGCCCTCTCGATGAGCGACTCCGTGGCTGTGATGGACCGCGGCGTCGTCCAGCAGATCGGAGTGCCGGAGGAGATCTACCGGCGACCCGCAAACCGCTTCGTCGCCGAGTTCGTCGGACGCGTGAACCTGATCAGCGGCACGGTCACCGGCTTCGACGGGCGCAGCGTCCTCGTGGAGGTCGGCGATGCCGGTGTCGTGCTTCGCGCCACGGCGACCCGTCCTCCCAAGGCTGCGACGTCCGTCACGGTCGCGGTTCGCCCCGAGGCGGTGACGCTGGGCGCCGAGGGGACGCAGGTCTTCAACGGGACGGACACCTTCGTCGCGCGGGTGCACGCCGTCTCGTTCCTCGGGGACCACTACGAGTACGAGCTTGTAGCGGGGCGGCTGCCGCTCTCGGTGCAGGCCGCGATCCGGGTTCCGGGCGAGAACGTGCGCGTGCACATCCCGCCCGACGCCTGCGCGATCGTCGAGTGACGCGAATGGCGTGAGCAGGGAGTCGCTGAGGCTCTACCTCGCTCTCTTCGCGTTGACGGCCACGCAGACAGCCGTCTACATCGCGCGACCCGTCACGTCGTATCGCCTGCTCGCCATCGGCGACGGAGCAACGGCGATTGGATTCGTGACGGCGGCGTTCGCGCTCATCCCTCTCTTCGTCGCGATCCCGCTCGGCCGGTTCGCTGACCGTGGGCGCTCGAACGCCCTCCTGATCGGCGGAGCCGCGCTGCAGACAGTGGCCTGCGGTTTCCTGGGGATTGCCGAGACGACGGCGACGATCGCGGGCGCCACGGCGCTCCTCGGTCTCGGCCACCTCGCTCTCGCGCTCGGCGTGCAGCACGTCGTCGCGCGAGAGTCGGACGAGGCCGACCACGATCGCCGGTTCGCAGCCCTCACGGTCGGGGTTTCGATCGGGCAGCTCGTCGGCCCGCTCGTCGCGGGGGCCTTCCTTCAGGACCACGCGGGATCGTCGCTTCTGAGCGCCTCGAGGGACGCGATGTGGGTCGGCGCCGCCGTAGCAGGCCTCGCGACTGCGGCGTCGCTAATCGCGGCGCGCATCGGCGCCCCGGCGGTGGACGCCACCGCGGTTGCCATGGGGTCGGCGACCAGCTTGCGGCGGATCGTCGGGACGCGCGGGGTCTCCGCAGACATCTTCGCGAGCATCGCCGTGCTCGCCTCCGCGGACGTCTTCACAGCGTACATGCCCGTACTCGGCGAGGAGCGCGGCATCGATCCGGGCGTGATCGGGATCCTGCTCGCGATCCGCGCCGGCGCGTCGATTGCCGCTCGGCTCGGGATCGTGTTCGTCGTCGAGCGAATCGGCCGAGTCCGCCTGATTTCGGTCAGCGCGCTCCTCGCCGCGGTCGCGATCGCCGCGGTCACGCTCACGGCGAGCCCGGTCGCGTTGGCGATCCTCTGCGTCCTGATCGGCTACGGCCTCGGCTTTGGGCAGCCGTTGACGATGACGCTCGTCGTTCAGCGGGTTCCGCCCGGATGGTCGGCGACCGCGCTCGCCGTCCGGCTCTCAGGAAACCGGGTCGGGCAAGTCGCAGGGCCCGCGCTTGCCGGGGTCGTCGCCGGCGGTGTGGGAGTGGGGGCGGTGTTCTGGCTCCTGAGCGCGACGCTCGTCGCGTCGGCGGTCGCGATCGAGCGGCCCGCCGCGCCCGACGACCACGAGCCCGAGCCCGAGCCGGCGGTGGCGATAGCGGCGGAGGTGGAGCTGGAGTGAATGAGGCGAAGCTTCGTCACCAGCGCTGCCCGGGTCGCGAGCTAAGGTGAGTCTCCCCTTGTCGCGGAGGGCTTGGAGCGCGGTGGTGCCTGCGAGGGATTGCTGCGCACCCGCCCGCGCCTATTGTGACGACGTTTCTTGTCCCCATTTTTGTCCCCGAATAGGCGAATCCAACCTAACGCTTCCGGAGCCAAAATTGCTCAGGTAGGGAGTTTCTTGGGGAGGCTGACTCGACGAGAGGGATTTGCCATGCAGAAGGTCGTGGGTTCGAGCCCCATCATCCGCTCTAAAGGGCCTGCAGATAAGCATGTTGCGTTTCTCCTCCTGACAACGCAGAAAGAAACTTTGTCCCAGAACGACGGCGGTTGGCCGGAGTCGCCAGCGCGTAAGAGTTCGCCGCCGACTGTGATCTGCGTGTCCCCCTCCGCATAGATGGCGCGGCCGGCGGCTGGTGGCGGAGCCGGTGCTAGCAAGGGTTACAACGGAGGCCGCCACGCTCATTGTGAGCGAGAAACACTTTCGCTACTTTCGCCCACCAGAGATCGAGTACGCCCTGGACAGCGAAGGCGTGGCGCCAGGCGCTCGGGGTGCCGGTCGTCGCTTTAGAACCGTTTGCCTACGACGGAACGAGGCCTAGCTCGGGCAACTGTTGACCACCTCGATCGCGAGTACCGTACTTCACAAGGTCGTCTCCTTAAGAACAGCGGGCGACTCGCCGCCGAACCGCCCGCCCGCGCAAGGACTCGCGTGGATGCGCTACTTACTCGGCGGGTGCGCTTCCCCATGCGATTTGAGCAAAGGTCACTGTGTCCGTCAGCTTCGACAGTTCCGAGCCGTCGGTGTTCACGGTCCACAGGGAGGTCTGGTTGTTGCGGTCTCGGCTGTTGAGGAGGAGCTTGGTGCTGTCGGGTGACCAAACCGGGGTCAAGAAGCCGGCACGGCCGACTGGGGTCGTGACCCGTCTGAGCCCGGTTCCGTTCGGATGGACGACCCACGCCTGGGAGAGACCGCAGCAGCTGCTGAAGGCAATCAGGGCGCCGTTCGGCGACCACTGGGCGGAGAGCGCGCCGACACCCGAGGGGGTGACCAGACGCAGGCCGCTCCCGTCGGCGTTCACGACGAACAGTCCGGTCCTGCGGCTCGACTCGTCGAACGCGGCGAACGCCACGCGTGAACTATCGGGTGCCCAATCCGCCCCGACGCGATCGAAGAAGTCGAGGTCGATCACCGAGAGCGCCGGAGGACTCAGCTGGACCGGGTCGCTGCCGTCGGGCTTGACCGAGAACAGGGTGCCGTGCTCGTTCGAGTCGAACCGGGCGTACAGGATTCGCGAGCCGTCGGGCGAGTAGCCGTAGCCGATATCGAAGCCGCTGGTGGTGACCTGGACGAGGTCGCCCCCGTCGGACGATCGCACCGTGTAGAGCCCGTCGGCCCGATTCGCCTCGCCCTCGCTGTGACACAGAAGCCGACTGCCATCGGGAGACCAGTGCACGCAATAGAAATGCAGGTTCGGGTTCAGAAGCGTGAAGCCGGACCCGTCAGGGTTGGCGGTGGCCGGCTGGGGGACCCCCTCGTCCCCCTCCACGTTGAAGAGGTTGCAGAGGACCTTGCTGCTGTCTGGCGACCAGGTGTTGCAGGTGGTGCGCCCAACGGGTCCGACCTGATGCGGATCCGACCCATCGGGGTCGATCGTGACGCCGAAGTCCGGATTGAACTGGCCGAAGACGATCTTCCCGTTCGTGCCGGAGACGGTCGCCCCGGCGGGCAGCGTGGCGAGCGCCGCCAGCGCGGCCACACTCGCGACCAATCCGAGAGCGATTAGCTTGCGCATCGGTGTCCCTTTCGTCGATGGGTGCTTTCGCTGATTGGAGGCATACAGGGCTTCAGTTCCGCTCGCTCACTGCTGGCCGCCGAGCTTCAGCTTCCCGGAGAGCGTGGCCGTGGAGGTCGCGACGTTGACCGTGACGCCCCCTGAACCCCGTGCGCCGGCGAAGACTCCCGTGCTCGACAGCCCGTCGACTTCGTACGTACCGGTGATGACCAGGCCTGAGGGGGTCGGGCAGGCAATGCTGAGCTCGCGCAGGACGAGCACGCCCTCTTCGAGGACGATCCGTCGTGTCGCGGCGTTCGTCCAGCTTCCCGGCCCGCAGGGGGTGACCGAGCGGTCCTGAGTGATCCCGACGACGATCGTCGCCGCGCCGAACCCTTCCACCGTCCCGCTGCCGGTGTTGATCAGCTGGAGTGTCCCGAGGTCGGCGATCCGGTTCGTGATCGAGGCGGCGGACTCCGTGAAGGTCGCCTCGAGCCGGTTGCCGTCCGTCTGAGCTCCGGCCGCCGCGTGCAGCGCGAGCATGCTCGCGAGCGCGATCAGCGCCACGACCAGGAGCGAAAATCTACGCACCTTCTTCATCACGTCCTTCTCCTTTTCAATCGTGTGGCGAGCCAGGTTCGGCTCCTGCCAACTCGAGACGTCCACGTCAACCTGCCGCCGAACTCGCTCATGAAGCCTCCTTCTCGGCGATTGCAGTCCCGACAACGACGTGCGCCGCGCGAAGACCGCGGAAGGTCGGTTCTGGTCGCGCCGGCCCGCCGAGGGCCGCGATCGCGGGCGCGAGCCGCTCGGCCTGGAAGTATTCCCAGGCCTGCTCGCTCTCCCAGACCTCGATGGTGCGGAAGCCTTCGTCGGTGGGGCCGGCGACATGGAGGATCAATCCGGCCGGGGCCGGCTCCATCAGCGACGCGGCGACACGCTCGTACTGGTCCCAGCTCGCGGCCACGTCCTGGACGAAGGCGTAGGACAACGGCTCCTCCTTTCAGTCGGGGCCGCGTCCCGCTGCGGCCGACGAGCACGATGGAGGAGGCCGGTCTAGTCTTGGTATAGCCGCGCTCTCGCGGGCTCGTCCCGCACGCGCGAGAATGACCATCGAGCGGAGGTCGCACGGTGGAGATTCGGGTTCTGGGGCCGGTCGAGCTCGTCGCTGAGGACGGGCCGGTGCCGCTGGGCGCGCCGAAGCAGCGCCGGCTGTTGTCGGCGCTTGTCGTCCACGCGGGCGAGGCCCGTTCGGCCGACCTGCTGATCGACGCGGTCTGGGGGCCCTCGCCGCCTGCCTCGGCGGCAAAGCTGCTGCAGACGTACGTCTCGCAGCTCCGCAAGGCGCTGCCGGCTCCGGCGCGAATCCGCACACGCGGGGCGGGCTACGCGCTCGAGCTTGAGGACGAGTCACTCGACGCGGCCCGCTTCGAGCGGCTGCTCTCAGAGGGCAGAGCCGCCTCGCGAGAGGGGAACCCTGCGCTCGCAGCCTCGTTGCTGCGACGCGCGCTCGGGCTCTGGCGGGGAAAGGCCTACGGCGACTTCGCCTACGAGGAGTTCGCGCGGGCGGAGGCAGAGCGCCTGGAGGAGGTGCGCCTGGCCGCGCTCGAGGAGCGGATCGAGGCGGAACTGGCGCTCGGCCGCCACGACGACCTGTTGCCGGAGCTGCGCAGCCTCGCCGCCGCCCATCCGGGACGGGAGCGTCTCCAGGCACAGGCGATGCTCGCCCTCTACCGCTGCGAGCGGCAGTCGGAGGCTCTCGATCTCTACACGGATGCCCGCGCACGCCTGCGTGACGAGCTCGGGCTAGACCCGAGCGCCGAGCTGCGCGAGCTGCAGAGGCGGATCCTCCAGCAGGATGCTGAACTTACGGTCGCCACCGTCACAGAAGCCGCGGCGAGCGCGCTGCCCTCGCCGCCGAACCCGCTGCTCGGCCGCGGCCGCGAGCTCGCAGAGCTGTGTGAGCTTCTGCTCCGCGACGAGGTGCGGCTGCTCGTGCTGACCGGAGCAGGCGGTTCCGGAAAGACGCGGCTGGCGCTGGAGGCGGCGCGCGAGACGGCGGCGTCGTTCGCGAACGGCGCCGCGTTTATCAACCTTGCGCCGCTGGGCGACCCCGCGCTCGTGGTCGGGGCGATCGCGCGCGCCCTCGGAATCCCCGACGTCTCCGGCCAGGACTCACTGCAGACGCTCGCCGCCGCCCTTCGCGCGCGCGAGTTGCTGCTCCTCGTCGACAACGCCGAGCATGTGCGCGCCGCCGCGCCGAGCTTCGTCGAACTGATCGCCCAGGCGCCGCACCTGACGCTGCTCGTGACCAGCCGCGTCGTCCTCCACCTCTCAGGGGAGCAGGTGTACCCGGTCGAGCCACTTGCCACGAGGGCGGCGGTCGCGCTCTTCCTCGAGCGGGCGCGCGAAGCCGAGCCCCGCTTCCAGCCCGACGCCGCGGACGAGCAGACGATCCAGCGGATCTGCGAGCGTCTGGACGGGCTGCCGCTCGCAGTCGAGCTGGCCGCGAGCCGCGTGCGCACCCTCACTCCCGTCGAGCTGCTCGACCGGCTCGACCCGCGCCTGCCGCTTCTCACCGGCGGCCCGCGCGATCTGCCCGCACGCCAGCGAACGCTGCGAGCAACACTCGAGTGGAGCTACGGGCTGCTTGCCGATGCCGAAGGCCGCGAGCTCTGCTGCCTCGCCGTCTTCGCCGGCGGGTGCACCCTGGAGGCAGCCGAGGCCGTCTGCGGCACCACGCTCGAGCGGCTCTCCTCCCTCGTCGACGCCAATCTCCTGCTCCGCGCCGTTACTCAGAAAGGTTCGCGCTACTCCATGCTCGAAACGATTCGTGAGTACGCGGCCGAGCGGCTGGACGCGCTCGCCGATGTCGAGGCGCTGCGCCGACGGCACGCCGACTACTTCCTGGAGCTGGCGCGGTCGGCGAGTCTGTCCAGCGAAGGTCGCGGGGAGCAACGGCATGACGTCGTCATCTCCGAGCAGGCGAACATTCGCGCGGCGATCGACTGGGCCGCGGCGGCCGGCGATGTCGCGCTCGCTCTCGAGCTCGTCGTCGCGCTCGAGAACTTCTGGACCACGAGCGATCCCGTTGAGGGCGTGCGCCGCCTCGAGACGCTACTCGGCCGGGCGGGCGATGTCCCGATGCCGCTGCGCGCCCGAGCTCTTCGGGCGCTCTGCAGCGCCGCGACGCTAGCCGGCGACCTCGAGCTCGCAGAGCGGGCCATCCGCGAAAGCCTCGAGGCGTTCCGCGCAGTCGGGGACGAGCTCGGTGTCGGCCACCTGCTGCACCGGCTCGGGGTGAGCGCCCTCAATCTCGGTGAGCCGGCTCGCGCCCGGGCGCCGCTCGAGGAGAGCCTGGAGATCTTTCGCCGCCACGGCTTCCGCAAGGGCGAGCTCCAGGCGATTGGCTCGCTCGGCTACCTCGCCCAGATGCAAGGAGACGCCGACCAGGCCGTGACCCTGCTCGAACAGAGCGCCGCCATGGCCGCCCAGGAGGGATTCACGTGGTGGCAAGCAACCACGCTCGGCAACCTCGCCGAGCTTGCGCTGGCACGCAACCGGCCCGAGGAAGCCGCTAGACGCGCCCGGCAGGCTCTCGGCCTCAGCCAACGGATCGGCGACCGGCAACTGAGTGTGTACGCACTCGCTAACCTCGCGTGCGTCGCCGCCGAGGACGGAGACGCGCACCGGGCGGGCCGCCTTTGGGGCGCCGTCGAGGCGGAAGAGGCGCGGCGGCCCCTCGGAGCGTGGGAGGGCGAGCGGGAACAGTACGCGGCGCGAGTTCTCGCGCACGCGGACGCATATCTCGAACAAGGCTTGCGAGAGGGGCGAGAGCTGCCGCTGCAAGCGGCAATCGAGGAAGCGCTCGGCCAGAGCGATACGCCGTGACGGCTGGGAGAAGCGCGAGCTCGGAGCCCTCAAGCACGAGCTCGGCGTCGGCGAACGGTACGCCGAAGGTGGAGAACACTGCGCGCACCGACGGCGGGAAGCCGTCGGCCTCCTGCCAGTAGTGCGCGAGCGCCTTCGCCGAGTAGCCGCTCTTCCACTGCTTGGCCGGGTCGGCCAACAGCGCGCGCCACGAGGCGACTCCCTCGGCCGGAACGACGACGCGGGTCGTTGTGCGGTCGGCGCGGGCATGGTCGAGCCGTCGCTTGACCGAGCCGTTCTCGGCGACGAGGTAGACGCCGATTGCGAGCCGCTCGAGTGCCTACTCGACCTCGTCGAGGAGCGCGCGATAGCGCGGTACGTCCGGAAGTGCGATCGCGATCTCGTGGTCGGCGTGCCGCGTTCGCGTTAGCGCCGTCGTTAGCAGCGCCTCGGCGAGCCAGTGCCCGCGCCTGCAGCGTTGGCGGGGTCGGCTTCGGCTGGCCGGCCTTCGGCCCGCGTCCGTAGGTCGTCGCCGGGAAGCCCTTGACCTCGATGGCCAAGCTTCGCTGCTTGTTAAGGGCGACGATGTCGATGCCGCGGGCGCGCGAGGCGGTGTCCGTCTCGGATTCGATCATCCAGCCTTCGTCGACGAGATGGGCGACGATGGCGCGCTGGACGTTGCCCTCCCAGAACCACTCTGACACGGCGACAGTCTGGCTATCGGATTGTGCGAGCGCTCCCCGAGGCCCGCCCTCGTCGGCGGCGAAAATGGGAGATCGGAGGGCGCCAGCGGACAGCACGGTGCGGTTCTTTCACTTTGGGCGCCGCCGGCTGGGGCAGCGGCGTCAATTGCGGCGGCCGTTGGCGAGATTGGCGACTGACTCGAGCGCGCGAGCGACAGCTGCATCAAGAATGACTGGCAGATCGCCCGCCGAGGTATCACCGGGTACGTCGATTCGGTGTTTCCGGCGGAGTTCGCTCTGAACCGCGGCGCGAACCTCTCGCTCAACGGGGTCGAGCTCCAGCATGAGGTCTCGCCGCGCTCTGTCCGCAACGGTGACAAGATCGGCGGCCGTGGTGGGATCGCCTGAGACGATCAGCGCTGCCGCCTCAATCAGAGCATCGACGAGAAACGCCGCATGTCCGGCATCGCGAGCGAGCTCGAGTGCCTCTTGGAGCGCTTCCTTAGCTGTCTCATGTCTCCCAAGCGAGCGCGCGGCCACGCTCAGGTTGAGGTCGGCGGACACGACGTTTAAGGCGTCACCCATCTTCCGACTCAAGCCACGGCTCTCATTCGCAAGGGCGAAAGCCACCTCAAAATCGCCCATCTCGAGAGCGAGGTACGCCCTGTTGGCCATCGTGATGGCAAGGCGTCTCTCGTCGCCCAGCTCGCGCAATAGCGCTTCCGTGTGCGCCAGAAGCTCGGCGCCACGTCGGAAATCCCGGCGCGCGAGCGCGATATTCCCTAGCGATCCGACAGCGCGCGCCTCAAGGAGTCGAAGGCCGGCGCCCTGCGCGACTGCGATGCTCTCCTTCGTCAGTTGCTCTGCCTGCTCGAAGTCACCCTGAATACGAGCGAGGAGGCCGGCGCCTAGCAACGCCCCCGCAACATGCGTAGGCGGCGCTCCTTCACGCTGCGCGAGTGCAGCACGTAGCCACCGGCGCGCTTCGCTGTAGTGGCCTTGTTGCTCCCAGAACCGCCACAGCGCTGACGCCAGGCGAAGTTGACGCGGAGAGCCGTCAGAGTAAGCAAGTGCAGCCCTGACGTTGTCGTGCTCGCGAGCGAGAAGCTTGATCCAGGTCGCCTCGTCGCTCGTGCCGACGCGTGACTCGGCACGCGCGGCCATTGCGGCGAAGTACTCCGCATGCGCCGCAGCTGTTGAGCCGTACTCCCCGGCACGCGCCAATTGCTCACCGGCAAACTCCCTGATCGTCTCGAGCATCCAGAAGCGCTCGTTCGTCTGCCGGACGAGGCTCTTCTCGACCAGCGATTGCAGCTTGTCCAGATCCGCGTCGCACACTTGCTCTGCGGCCTCCAGCGTGCAGCCGCCGGCGAAAATGGCCAGTCGGGCAAAGAGCTTCTGCTCTTCCTCTGACAGGAGTTCGTAGGACCACTCAATGGTCGCGCGCAGGGTTTGTTGTCGCTCGGGAGCGTCGCGGGGGCCGCCCGTCAGAAGCGGCAGGCGCTGCTTGAGCCGATCGAGGATCTGTGCGGAGGACAGTGCCTTCACACGGGCCGCTGCCAGCTCGAGCGCGAGCGGCAGGTCGTCAAGGCGCTGGCAGATCCCGGAGACGGCCTCGTCAAGTCGGAAGTTGGGCTTGACCGCCCTCGCCCTCGCAAGGAAGAAGCCGACAGCTTCCTCATGAACGAGTGGCGGCACCTCGTACTCCTGCTCTCCCATGACGTGCAGCGGCTCACGGCTGGTCACTAGCATCTCGAGCCTCGGGCAGGAGGCGAGCAGGCCGGCGATGTCCGGGGCAGCCTCAACGACCTGTTCGAAGTTGTCGAACAGGAGGAGCATCGACTTGTCCCCGATGTGCTCTGCGAGCCCGTCTTCGGCCCCGAGTGCCTGCCCGGCCGTCTCGAGCACGAGTGCGGCGTCGCGCAGGGGGGCCAGCTCCACCCAGCAGACACCGTGCATGTATTGGTCGGCCACTGCACCCGCTGCTTGTGCGGCTAGGCGCGTCTTGCCCGTTCCGCCCGGCCCGGTCAGCGTGAGCAGGCGGACGTCCCCGCGCGAGAGCAGGCCGAGCACCTCCTCCAGCTCATGTTCCCGGCCCAGGAAAGGAGTCGAGGGGACGGGCAGGTTCGTCTGGTGCAGGCTCTTCAGTGGCGGGAAATCGGTGTCGCCCAGCTGATAGATGCGCTCGGGCGCCGAGAGGTCCTTCAGCCGGTGGTCGCCGAGGTCGCGGAGCCCCTCTGTTCCAATCAGGGAGGCCGTCGACGCCGACACGAGCACCTGGCCGCCGTGGCCGCAGGCGGCGATGCGAGCGGCCCGGTGAACATCCACTCCCACGTATCCCTCCTCGGTCAGGAGCGGCGTACCAGTGTGAATGCCAACTCGTACGCGGACTGGAACGGTGGAGATCGCCTCCAGAGCGTCCGTCGCCGCCCGCAGCGCGCCGGGAGCGGTCGGAAAGGCGACGAAGAATGCATCGCCTTGCGTGTCCACCTCGACGCCGCGCTGGCGAGTAAAGGCTGCGCGCAGCATCCTGCGGTGGGTGGCAAGTGCCTTCGCGTAAGCCTCAGGTCCGAGGTCCTGCAGCAGCTTGGTCGAGTTCTCGATGTCGGTGAAGAGAAATGTGACGGTGCCGGTCGGCAGATCGCTCACGACCGAAATGATTCCGCGTTCTCGTCCCAGGTGCCAGTAGCGTTTGCGAGCCGCCGGTGAGCGGCTAGTTCTCTGACGCCGAACCCAAATCCACCGCCACCACCTCGAGCATGCCGGCCCAGACAGGCGCGGCGTCCATGACTTTCGCACGGAGGACGTCGCTTCCCGGGTGTGGGGTTTCAAAACCTGCGTTCCGCCTGCAAATCTGGATTTTCTCGGGACGTGAACTTAGTTTTGACACCCCACACGGGTCACGTACGAGGAGATGGCCGCCTTCTGGCCGACATCGACGAGCGAGTACGCGCGGCCGATGAACGAGATCCCCAAGGTCGTCTTCTCGAGGACGCTGGAACGCGCCGACTGGCCCGAGACGCGAATCGCCCGCGGC
>DASWDJ010000058.1:0-10688 GCA_036395295.1 Gaiellaceae bacterium
AGCCGGCGGAAGGGAACGAGCTGGCAACGCGAGAGGATTGTCTCCGACAGCGAGCCGAGGTCGTCGGCGACGAGCACGGCCACGGCGTACGGCGGCGGCTCCTCGAGATCCTTGAGCAGCGCGTCGGCCGCCTCGTCGTTCAGCGAGTGCGCACCGAAGATGAGATAGACGCGCCGGTCGGCCTCGAAGGGCCGCATGTGAAGGTCGTGCCGGAGCTCGCGGATGGCGTCGATCCGGATCTGGTCGCCGAGCGGCTCGAGCACGTAGAGGTCCGGGTGTGCGCGGCGCTCGACTCGGCCGGGGTCACCGAGCAGCGCGCCGGCGAACCCGAGCGCGGCGCGGCGCTTTCCCACCCCGGCCGGCCCGTGGAAGAGGTAGGCGTGCGCCGGCCCCTCCGCGAGAGCCGCATCGAGCAGGCGGCGCGCTTCAGTCTGCTCGGGAAAGCCCCGGAAGCTTGTCACGCACCTCCTTCGCGATCTCCTCGACGGGTCGGGAGCCGTCGAGCGCGACGATGCGGTCGGCGTAGATAGAGCTCAGCTCACGATAGGCCCGGTCGACCGCGCGCAGGAACTCATCGCCCTCGCGCTCGATCCGGTCGGAAGCCGATCCCGAGCGACGAGCCGCGTCCTCGGGGTCGACGAGCAGCAGAAACGTCACGTCGGGAAGGATGCCTTGGATCGCGTCGATGTTCAGCGCCAGCACGCGGTCGACCCCGAGCCCGCGCGCAATGCCCTGGTAGGCGAGCGACGAATCGAGGTAGCGGTCGCAGACGACCTCGGCCCCACGCTCGAGCGCCGGCTGGATCACCTCGGCGACGAGCTCGGCACGCGCGGCCGCGAAGAGCGCCGCCTCGGCCCAGGGCGAGATCACTGTCCCGCCGAGCAGCAGCTCACGCACCTGCTCGCCGAGCTCCGTCCCGCCGGGCTCGCGGGTCGCGACGATGTCACGACCCGCTTCTTCGAGGTGCGCCTGCAGGAGCTCGGCCTGCGTCGTCTTGCCCGAGCCGTCCAGGCCCTCGAAGGTGACGAACACGCGCTAGAGGCTATCTGGGAGCAGCGTGAAGGAACGCGCCGGGCCGGGGCGAATCCACTCGGCCCGTGGAGATCTCGGCCCCGACCGTTGACCCTCTTGCCCGTTGGCGCACAGCGACGATCCTCGCGAGCGGCGTTGCCGCCCTCGAGCTCGTCCTGCTCCTGATCATCGGCGTCGTGCTGCTCTCGAAGCCGCTCTCGGCGCACGCCAGGGAAGCGGGTCTCACGCGTGCGACCGGGATCGCTCAGGCGCCGTCGCGCCCGGAACCGAAGAACACGACGCTCTCGCGCGGAGAGACTTCGGTGCTCGTACTGAACGGGAACGGGGTCGCCGGCGCAGCAGCCGCGGCTGCCTCGCGCGTGCGCGCGCGGGGGTACTCGGTCGCGGCGACGGGGAATGCCGCCCGGAGCCACGGGCGGAGCGTCGTCATGTACCGCCCTGGCCGCCGGCCCGAGGCGCGGCGCCTCGCCCACGACCTCGGCATCGCACTCGTCGGCCCGCTGGACGGCGTCAGCCTGCGCCAGCTCCTGGGCGCCCAGGTCGTCGTCGTCCTCGGCACCTAGCTCTCGCGCCAGGTCCGGTGCCAGGCACCGGCCACGTCCGAGACGCCCAATGTCCAGGGCCAGGCCCTGGACGTGTCCTGTGCCGACGAACTACCCCTGGCAGGTCTGGCCGAGGGCGCGGCGCGACGGACAGCCGTGCGGATCGAGCTCGACCGCCCGCCCGAGCTCGCGCCGTGCCGCGACCGTGTCGGCCAGCGCCTCCTTGTCGAAGTTACCGAGCTGGTACCACGCGTACCAGTTCAGAGGTTGGAGCTCGACCGCCCGCACGTACAGGTCTCGCGCTGCTCCCAGCCGGCCGTCTGCCTCCTCGGCGGAGGCCCAGGCCAGGAGCGGATCAATCGAGAGCGGATTGAGCGAGTGGGCGCTCTTCGCCGAGTCGAGCGCCTTCTCGACCGAGCCGCGGTCGATCTCCGCGTAGGCATTGTCGACACGGGCAGCGGCGAACCTCGGCGCGGCGACGGAGTAGAGGACCGCCCAGGCGACAAGAACCATCGCCAAGGCCCAGACCGGCCGGCGGCGGGTGCGAAGGGCCGGGCGCCCTGTCGACAAAAGAACGCCGGCAACGAAGAAGAGCGGCCCGCAGAGCGCGACGAACTCCCAGTCGTAGTCGAGCACGCCGTGCACGAGAAAGGTCGGCAAGACGACGGCGAGACCCGCTGCGGCTGCGCGGTCGTCGCCGTCCAGGCGCCCCAGGGCACCGGCCGCGCCGAGCAGGGCGGCAGCGGCCGCGCCGGCCGCGAGCAGGAGCCCGACGAGACCGGTCTCCGACGCGAATTGGAGTGGCAGGTTGTGCACTTCGCGCACGTCGACGTTGCTCTTTCGCAGCTTGCGGTGCAGGAGCTCGAATGAGCCGGCGCCCGTGCCTCCGAGCGGCCGCCCCTCGAACGCGTGCCACGCCTCCTTCCACCAGTCCCAGCGGTTGTTCGAGCCCCGGCTGAGGAGGCGCTCCGGGTTCTGGGTGACGACGTCGCTGCCACCGACCGGGTTTCCGCGCGAGACGATCACCCCCGCTCCGGCCACGAGCGCCACCGCGGCGGCGCCCGCTGCAACCTGCAGGAGGAGGCGCTGCCGTGCTGGACCGGGGCGATAGCGGATGAGGTATGCGGCCGCGAAGGCGGCGCCCGCGCCGAGCAAGAACGCGAGCGCGAACCAGGCGCCGTCGTGGACGCGCACGCTGTGGGGCGCACCGTCGTCCGCGATACCGGGCAGCGAGAACGCGACGCCGAGGACGATCGCGGCCGGAGCGGCCGCGCTCACGAGCGCGGTCACGCTCTCGAAGCGCTCCCGGGAGAGGGCAAGCCAAACGGCGAGCGCGACGAGCGCCGCGAGGATGCCCCCGCGCGAGTACGTGAGCACGAGAGCGACAAGCAGCGCGTAGAGCGCGACGACGGAGCCCGCCCTGGTCACGCGTGAGTGCCGCGGCGAAGTCGCCGCCCAGAGCGCGATCGCGAGGCCGAAGACGGCGACGAGCGCAAGCGCATTCCAGTAACCGACCGGAGAGCGCAGACGGGCGAGGCGGCCGTAGTCGTCGTAGAGCGCGGGCACGGCCTTTCCAGCCAGGGCCCAGAGGCCCGTGGCGACGATGAGCCCGCCGAGCAGCCGGGCGACGAGGCGGGCGGAGACGGCCGACCCGACGAAGGCGCCGACTACCCCGAACCCGAGGTAGACGAGTCCGCGGTTGAAGTAGTCCCATGAGCGGTCGGGCTCGACTGACCAGAGGATCGTGACCCCGTTCCAGGCGACGAAGCCGGCGGCAAGCCCCGCACAAGCGAGGCCGACACGATCGAGGGCGGGCGCGGGCAACAGGCCCCAGAGCGCAGTCCCGGCGACGGCGGTCGCGGCCAGGATCGCACCGGCGCCGATCCAGGCGACGGGACCGTCGCTCGAGCCTCCCCCGAGGAAGAGCGAGGCGGCAAGGAGCACGCCGGCCGTCGCGAGCAGTGCCAGCGCTCCTGTCCGCATGCGAGCGAAGCTAACAGCAGGAACCCGTTTACAAAGGCTTAACAACTGGCTAACCGGGTAATCACGCCCATCCGGAAGACTGGTGAGACTAGAAACGCCCCCTAGCAGATAGGCTCAAGTCATCCGTCCTCTTCGCACGACCGCCGCCAGCTTCCTACTCGCCGCGCTCGCCGCTCTTGCACTGAGCGTCGGTGCGCCGCCCGCGGCTGCTCAGACACCGTGCTGGCGGCAGATCATCAACGACTGGCTGGACAACGAGGCCATCAATAAGACCTATCCGCTGCATTGCTACGGCGACGCCATCAAGCACATTCCCGACGATCTGAGGGCGTACAGCAGCATCGTCGACGACATCAGCAACGCACGGCAGCAGCTCGTGCGGAACGTCCGTGTCCCAGCGGCGCACAAACCAACCTCAGCCGGGCGCGCAAACAAGCCGGGCCAGACCGCGGCGAAAGCGGATCCGCACCGGAAGCTCTTCACAGAGGCGTTCAACAAGGTCGGCCCGCGCAACGCGGACTCGATTCCCCTGCCGCTCATCATCCTCGCCGGGCTCGCACTGATCCTGATCACAGCCGGTGGCGCGGGCCTCGTCTCGAGGCGCTTGCGGGCACGAAAAGTCGCTGGTTAGAGCACTTTTCGCGATCCGTCCGACGCCGCTCCTAGTCTGGCAGGTCCGCTCGCCGACGGCCGTTCCGCCGACTGGGCGCTCATGACTAGGCTTAGACCAGGAGGTAGCAGGATGGCGTCCGCCAAGCAAGCCCAGACCGAAGCCCCCACCGCCGAGGAGATCACGAACACGGTCGTCGACGAGACCGCGAACGCGGCCGTGCGCCGCTATTTCACGATTCCGGGGCGCGATCCCTTCGAAGAGGTCGAGTGGGAGATTCGTAACGCGCTGATCCCCGGCAAGGACAAGCCGGTCTTCGAGCAGAAGAACGTCGAGTTCCCGAAGTTCTGGTCGCAGACGGCCACAAACATCGTCGCGCAGAAGTACTTCCGCGGCCGCATGGGCTCGCCCGACCGCGAGTCGAGCGTCAAGCAGATGATCGGCCGTGTCGTCTCGACGATCGGCGGCTGGGGCCGCGAGGGCGGCTATTTCGCCGACGAGGACGAGGCCGAGACTTTCGAGGCGGAGCTGAAGACGATCCTCGTCAACCAGTACGCCGCCTTTAACAGCCCTGTCTGGTTCAACGTCGGCTTCGAGGAGAAGCCGCAGTGCTCGGCGTGCTTCATCCTCTCGATCGACGACTCGATGGAGTCGATCCTCGACTGGATCCGCCGTGAGGGCGTCATCTTCCGGGGCGGCTCCGGCTCGGGGGCCAACCTCTCCAAGCTGCGCTCTTCGAAGGAGCAGCTCTCGAAGGGCGGCTATGCCTCCGGCCCGGTCAGCTTCATGCGCGGCGCCGACGCCTCCGCCGGGACGATCAAGTCCGGCGGCAAGACGCGGCGCGCGGCCAAGATGGTCGTCCTCGACATCGACCATCCGGACATCGACGAGTTCATCTGGTGCAAGGCCCACGAGGAGGAGAAGGCACGCGTCCTCGAGGCGGCCGGCTACGACATGTCGCTCGACTCACCCGACTGGGCCTCGATCCAGTACCAGAACGCGAACAACTCCGTCCGCGTCACCGACGCTTTCATGGAGGCGGCCGCAGCCGGCGGCGACTGGAATCTGACCGCTCGCACCGACGGCAGCGTCGTCGAGACGAAACCAGCCCGCCAGCTCCTTCGGGACATGGCCGAGGCGGCGTGGCGCTGCGCCGATCCGGGCGTCCAGTACGACACGACGATCAACCAGTGGCACACGCTTCCGAACACGGGCCGGATCAACGCCTCCAACCCCTGCTCGGAGTACATGTCGATCGACGACAGCGCCTGCAACCTGGCCTCGATCAACCTGCTCAAGTTCCGCCGCGAGGACGGCGAGCTCGACGTCGAGGCCTTCGAGCATGCGGTCGACGTCATGTTCCTCGCGCAGGAGATCGCCGTCGGCTACTCCTCGTATCCGACGCCCGAGATCGAGCGCAACGCGAAGGCCTTCCGCCAGCTCGGGCTCGGCTACGCGAACCTCGGCGCGCTACTGATGGCGCGCGGGCTCCCATATGACTCGGACGAGGGCCGGGCCTACGCAGCCGCGATCACGGCGCTCATGACCGGCCGCGCGTACCGCAAGTCGGCCGAGATCGCGTCGCGGATGGGCCCGTTCGCGGGCTACCAGCCGAATGCGGCGGCGATGATCGGCGTCATGGCGCAGCACCGCGCCGCGGTCGGCAACATCGAGAACACCGACTCGGTGCCGGCCGATCTCCTCTCCGCGTGCAGGCGCTCGTGGGACGAGGCGCTGAACCTGGGCGAGGTGCACGGCTACCGCAACGCGCAGGCGACCGTGCTGGCGCCGACCGGGACGATCAGCTTCATGATGGATTGCGACACGACCGGCGTTGAGCCCGACTTCTCTCTCGTCAAGTCGAAGAAGCTCGTCGGCGGCGGCGAGATCACGATCGTCAACCAGACGGTGAAGGCCGCTCTCGAGCGGCTCGGCTACGCCCCGAACGAGATCTCCGATGTCGAGGCCTACGTCGACGAGAAGAACACCGTGATCGGCGCTCCGCACGTGAAGAAGGAGCACTACCCGGTCTTCGACTGCGCAGTCGGTGAGCGGGCGATCCATTACATGGGCCACGTGAAGATGATGGGCGCAGTGCAGCCGTTCATCTCCGGCGCGATCTCGAAGACCGTGAACATGCCCGAAGAGGCCACGGTGGACGAGGTTGCCGAGCTCTTGACCGCTGCGTGGAAGCTCGGCGTGAAGGCGATCGCGATCTACCGCGACAACTGCAAGGTCGCGCAGCCGCTGTCGAAGAAGGTCGAGGGGGCGCTGGCCCTTCAGGTTCCCCCGCCCGCCGCGCTACCCGCCCCGCGCAAGATGCCGGACGACCGCGTCGAGGTCGGACGTAAGTTCCGCGTCGGCGACTACGAGGGCTACATCCACGTCGGCCTCTTCGAGGACGGCACGCCCGGCGACATCTTCGTCGACATCGCCAAGGAGGGCACGACCCTCGCCGGCCTCATGAACTCGCTGATGATCGCGGTCTCGATGGGCCTGCGCTCGGGCGTGCCGCTCGAGGTCTACGTCTCGAAGTTCGCGCACATGCGCTTCGAGCCGAGCGGCCCGACGAACGACCAGGACATCCGAGTCGCGAAATCGCTGGTCGACTACGTCTTCCGCTGGATGGGCAAGCGCTTCCTGAACGCCGACCAGCAAGAGGAGATCGGGATCCTGTCGCCGGAGGTGAAGGCGAGGCTGGCGCAGCGCTACAACGACACGGGCACGGAGGCCCCGGCGGAGCCGCTGGAAGCCCCACCCCCGGGCCAAACGGCGCTGTTCAACGCGTGGGAAGATGCAGTCGAGTGCGCAAAGTGCGGCGGCCGGATGATCAGAACCGGCTCGTGCTACACGTGCCGAGACTGCGGCACGAACACCGGCTGCAGCTAGCACGCAGCAATCTCCGCGTCGACGTCGTCACAGTAGAGCCAGAGCGCGGCTCGAGTGGGCGGCGCGACCTCGCCGGAAAGAAGTGACATTCGACCTATTGCGGGGAGGACAACTCCCGCTTACGATTCGTAGGCAAATCGCCGTCGTCAAAGGGGGTTCAATCGTGCGTCGATTTATCGTGGTCGTTGGCGTCGTCTCAGCGCTCTGTGCGGCAACCGCCTCTTCCGCTCTCGCCAACCACTCGTGGGGGAACTACCACTGGGCAAGGGCGGCTAACCCGTTCACCGTCCCACTCGGGGACGGCGTCACCAACACTGCGTATTCGAACTGGGAGGGCGCCCTGGCCGGGGCCTCGGCCGACTGGAGCCTGTCCAGCGTGCTCGACTCGCCCATCGTCACCCAAGGCGGTAATGCGAGGTCCTGTAAGGCAACGAACGGCAGAGATCACGTATGCAACGCGACGTACGGAATCAACGGGTGGCTCGGCCTCGCCCAGATCTGGATCTCCGGAAGCCACATTGTGAAGGCGACCGCCAAGATGAACGACAGCTACTTCAACAGCCCGTCCTACAGCTATACGAACGAGCGCCAAGTGATGTGCCAGGAGGTCGGGCACGGGTACGGGCTCTCCCACCAGGATGAGTCCGGAGCCGACTTGAACACCTGCATGGACTACTCGAACGCGCTCGACAATCCGAGCCCGAACGCGCACGACTACGAACAGCTCGAGACAATCTACAACAGCCATGTTGACGCCGGGGCCGCTCCCACCTTCTCTCCCGCCAGGAGCGAGCCGGTGCGAGTGACACGGAGCGACACCATCAGCTCATCGCACATCGTTCAGTACTACGGGCACGGCTACCAGGTCCACACGTTCATCACGTGGGCCCTCGGAAGCTAGGGTCGGCTTAGAGACGGTTTCGTAATGAGCTCGATTTGGATCGACCGGTCATTTCAGACGGGCGTGCGGGAAACCCGCACGCCCTGATGGTCGGCACCGCAAGCGGCGCCTTAGCCTCTTAGCAATCAGACCCCGGCAGGTCGCGGGGCCTGATTGCTTTGGGCGCGGTCACACCGGACCAGGGCGTGCGTCTGTCCGTCCTTGGGATCGACAAACTCCCTGACGACACGGAAGCCCGCCTTCTCGAAGGCTCGGATCGATGCGACGTTCCGGACATCCGGATCAGCCACGCAGCTCGTCGTCGTCGGTGAAGCGAAGACGATCTCATCGACGAAGCGACGGAGAATCTCGCTGCCGATCCCCTGTCCCATCAGCGCGGCGTCGCCGATGAGGAGATCGACTCCGGCGACGCCCTCGCCCACGACGACCAGCGCGGCGTAGTCGGGATAGTCGGAACCCAAGTAGGTCTGAACGAAGCCGATCGGCTCATCGTCGAGGAGCGCGATGTACAGGTCCGTCGGCCTCTCCCCCTCGATCGCCGAGCGGTAATGCTCCGCGATCTCGTCGTAGCTCTCTCGACCGCCCCACCAGCGTCGCACGTGTGGGCGTGAAAGCCACCCCTGCACCAAGCGCAGGTCATCTGACTCCATCGGTCGGAACCGAAGCGGGCGCATTGCAAGGGGATCATCGACGAAGCCCGAAGCTCGGAGGCTAATGCTCGAGACCGTGCTCGCGACCTCGGCCGCCGCTTGGGGGATCCTGATGGCGATCTCGCCGGCGCTCCAGATCCGCAAGATGCTGCACCATCGCTCCTCGCGCGAAGTCTCGATCGCCTACTTCTGGGTCCTGCTCGTCGGCTTCACGCTCTGGGTCGCCTACGGGCTCACGATCGGCAACTACTTCCTCGTCGTGCCGAACGCGGTTGCCTTCACCGTCTGCGCGACGACAATCGGCGTCGCGCTTCGCTACCGGCTCGGCTCAGGCGGCGGCGCTTTCCACACCGCCGCCTGAGCTTCGCACGAGCTCCGCAAGCCGGGTACGGACCCGATTGATCTCGTCCGTGTGCCGCTCGAGCTCCTCGTTGCTCACTCCTTTGGCCTCGAGGATCGGCTGAACCAGGACGAGACCCTTGAGCTGCGTCAGGAGGTCGTTGATCTCGTGGGTACCACGGTCGTACTCGATTGCGTTCACGCTGCCTCCAACATGGGAGCGGCCTCGGTGGGCTCCTCCGCGGCGGCCGGTGGAGCCGACTCTGTCAACAGGGCAGCCACGAGCGCGCCCACTGCTGCGATCCCCGCGAGGGCGTAGAACGCGATCGTGAATCCGTGCGTCAGGGCACTGGCCCCGAGCGGGCTCGCGCCGGGATGTGCGTTGACGTAGTGGGCCGTGAACGTCGTTGCAATTGTCGTTGCGACCGCGACTCCGATCGCGCCGCCGATCTGCTGGCTCGTGTTGATCAATCCTGAGGCCACGCCGGCTTCGGAGTGGCCCACGCCGGCCAGTGCGCCGATCGACATCGGGATGAACGCGAAGGCGAGCCCGAGGCCGCTGAGGAGGAACGCGGGGAAGAGGTTCCAGAAGTAGTGCCCATGCACCGGAAGCTGCGCATAGAGCACGATCGACGCGCCCGAGATCACCATCCCGCCGGTGAGCAGCCGACGGACCCCGAAACGGGTGGTGAGCGCCTGCGCCAGCCCGGAGAGGGCGATGACGGTGAGCGTCAGCGCGATGTACGCCACCCCGGTCTTGAGCGCCGAGTAGTGCAGCACCTGCTGCATGTAGAGGGTGAGCAGGAAGAACTGCGAGAATAGCGAGCCGGCGAGCAGGAACCCGCTGACATTCGATGCGGACAGCGTCCGCAGGCGGAAGATCCTCATCGGCAGCAGCGGCGCTTTCGAGCGCAGCTCGATGACGACGAATCCGATCACGAGGGCCGCCGAGGCCGCGAGGAGACCGATCGTCTCGGCAGTCACCCAACCGTGCTGCGTCGCACGCGTCATCGCATAGACGAGGAGCATCAACCCACCGGTGATCGACGCGGCTCCCGCTGTATCGAAGTGCCTGTGATCCAGTTCGGCTCGGCTCTCCCGAAGCAGGAACGGCGTGAGCGCCAGGACGAGGAGCCCGACAGGGATGTTGATGAAGAAGATCCAGGACCAGTTGAACGCACTCGTCAGCGCCCCGCCGAGCAGCACGCCTGCGGCGGCGCCGCTACCCGAAGCGGCTCCCCAGATGCCGAGCGCGAGGTTCCGCTCGCGTCCTTCCTTGAACGTGGTGGTCAGGATCGAGAGCGCGGCCGGAGACAGAAGCGCCGCGCCGAGGCCCTGGAGCGCGCGGAAGGCGATCAGCGATCTTTCGGACCATGCCAGGCCGTCGAGCAGCGAGGCGACAGTGAAGAGCGCGACTCCCCCGATGAAGAGACGGCGCCGACCGAGCAGGTCGGCGAGCCGGCCTCCGAGTAAGAGCACGCCTCCAAAGAGGATCGCGTACGCGGTGACGATCCACTGCAGGCTCGTCTCGCTGAAGTGGAGATCCGTCTTGATCGACGGAAGGGCGACATTCACGATCGCGACGTCCAGCACGACCATGAACTGCGCGACGACGATGAGAGCCAATCCGATCCATCGTCTACGATTTTCTAATGGGCTCATGGGTTACTCCAATCGTTGAGTTCTTCCACAATATACAGATCACATCATGGTCGTGCGCTACACTAAGTGGCGATGAGCAC
>DASWDJ010000059.1:0-11486 GCA_036395295.1 Gaiellaceae bacterium
GCCGGCGAAGAAAGCGGCGTTCGAGATGTCGTTCAGCTCCGCATTCTCGAGCGCGCAGGCGACGGATTCCTCCGAGGCCTCCACTCCCCAGACGGTGAGCGCGTCGCGCGCGAGCGTGAGACCGATCGTGCCGATGCCGCAATAGAGATCGTAGACGCTCTCCTCCCCGGTCAGTTGCGCGTATTCGTGGGCGAGCTCGTAGAGCCGCTCGGCCATCGCCGTGTTCGTCTGCAGGAATGCGTTCGGCCGCACGCGGAAGCGCAGGCCGCAGAGCTCCTCCTCGATCGCGTCTTCGCCGGAGAGGAGCATCGTCGGAAGGTTCGTCACCTCGGCGGGGCGCTCGTTCACCGACCAGTGGATCGAGCGCACCTCGGGAAAGCGGCTCAGAGCAGCGACGAAGCGCTCGTCGTCGAGCTTGCCGGGCGCGGTCACTAGCTGCACGAGCGCCTGGCCGGTGTTCCTCCCTTCGCGCACGACGAGGTGACGCAGGAAACCGGTGTGTTCTGCCTGGTCGTAAGCCTCGAGCCCTTCCTCCCGCGCCCAGTCGCGCACCGCATCGCGGATCGCATTGCCGAGGTCCGTCGTCAGCCAGCACTTGCGGATATCGAGCACCTCGTCCCAGCGCCCGGCCCTGTGGAAGCCGAGGGCGGCGCCTTCGGGTGTCTGCGTGAACGAATACTCGAGCTTGTTCCGGTAGTAGAAGACCGATTCGGCGGGAACGATCGGCTCGAGCGGCGGGTCCTCGAGTCGACCGATGCGGCGCAGCGCATCCGCGACCTGCTCTGCCTTCGCCGCGATCTGGGCTTCGTAGGCGAGGTCCTGGAATCGGCAGCCGCCACAAGCGGGGTAGTGCGCGCAGGGCGCCTCGACCCGTGGCGCTCCGCGCTCGACGATCTCGAGCGCGAGCGCCTCGGCGTGGTTGCGCTTGACCTTCGTCACGCGCGCGCGAACCTTGTCGCCGGGCAGTCCGCGGCGGACGAAGACGACGAAGCCGTTCAGGCGTGCGACGCCGTTCCCGCCGTAGGCGAGGGAGTCGATCTCGAGCTCGAGCTCCTCGTCGACTGAGATGGGCGCGGCCATCCGACCAGCATAGGGTTCTTGCCATGGAGCTCCGTCTCGAAACGCCGGCCTTCCGGCGACAGTACGAGGAATGGGTGGCGATCATGGAGCGTGTCGAGGGCGACGTCTTCGCGGCCGAGGAGGTCGCCCACTTCATCGAAACCGACCCTGAGAGCGCTTGGCTGCTCGCCTACCGCGGCGACGAAGCGGCCGGCTGCGGCGTGGGGCGGCCCTCCTCGCTCGCCGGGAGCCTGTACGCGATGGCGCGCGTCCTGCCCCAGCGCCGGCGCCAGGGGTGGGCAGCAGGCTCTACGAAGCGCTCTCCGACCACGCCCGCAGCCTTGGTCTGACCTCGCTCTGGGGCAGGATCGGCGAGAAGGACGCCGAGTCGCTGCGCTTCGCCGAGCGCCGGGGATTCAAGGAGGTCGGACGTGAGTACGAGGTCGTGCTCGACATCGCAGGCGCCGACGTGGTCGGCGAGCCTCCGCCGGGAGTCGAGCTCGTCACGATCTCCGAGCGCCCCGACCTCGTTCATCCGCTGTACGAGCTCGACGTCGAAGTCTCGGCGGACGTGCCGAGCCACGAGGGAGGCTACGCGCCGAGGAGCTTCGAGGAATGGCACGCGATCTATCTGCAGGGGCCCGGGGCGATGCCCGAGGCGTGCGTCGCCGCGCTCGCCGGCGGCGAAGTCGTCGGCTACACGGGCCTACGACGTCGAGGCCCGACCTCGCCGACGGCAGCGAACCTGCTGACTGCGGTCCGGCGCCCCTGGCGGAGGCGCGGGATCGCGACGGCGCTGAAGCGGGCGCAGATCGCCCGTGCCCGTGCCGCGGGAATCGAACAGATCTTCACGACGAACGACGAGACGAATGTCGGCATGCGCGGGGTCAACGCGCGGCTCGGCTACCGCCCGGCCCCGGTACGGATCCTCGTCAGCGGCCCGCTCGCTACGTGACGTCGCGCCGGCGCGTGACGATGACCGCGATCGCACCGAGCGCGATCACGTAGGCCGCGGCCAGCGGCAGGGCCTCGCCGAAAGACGGAGACTCGCTCCCGCCCGTTCCCAAGATCCCGCCGATCGCGGCCCTGCCGGGGAGGTAGTCCTCGGTACTGGGAAAGAGCGCTGCGACCGCGTGCTCCACGATGAGGAACCAGCCGAGCACGAGGATGAACGCTCCGAGCTGCCGGCCGAGCGCCGCTCCGATCGAGAGACCGAGCAGAGCGCCGACGGCTGCGGCCAGCAACAGGCGGACGATCAGCTCGAGCTCGCTGCCGCCGATGTGAAAGCCCTCGCGGCCCCCGACCCACACCTCTGCGATCGCCAGCGTGAGCAGGACACCGGGGACGACAATGGCGGCGCCCAGGAGCGCGGCGGCGACCGCCTTCGCGCCCAGAACCCATTCGCGCGCCGGAGTCGCCAGGAACGTCTGGCTGATCGTGCCGTGGCGGTACTCCGTCGTCATCAAGAGCACTCCGAGCAGTACGGCGAAGAAGACGGCAACGCTCGAGACGCTGATCAGGTCCTGCTCGAACGACGGTGGGAGAGGATTGCTGCCGGCGGCCGAGTCGACCGTACCGGCAGCCCCGAGGCCGATGATTGCGAGCTCCGCCAGCAGGATGCCGAAGAGCGTCCGCGGCGTCGTCCACGCCTTCAGCAGCTCCGCGGCGATGAGTCTCACGAGGTCAGCTCCAAGAACGCCTCCTCGAGGGACGAGGTCTCGGCGACGAGCTCGTGCAGAACGATGCCGTTCGCGCCGGCGAGATCGCCGACCTTGGCGGTTGTCGTATCGGCGACCGAGAGCAGGTCGCCGTCCGTGGAGGAGACCTTGATCCCGGCCTGCTCCAGCACGGCGCGAAGGCGATCGGCTTGGGGGCTCCGCACCCGGATGCCGCCTGCCGCGCGCGCGGCAAGCTCGGCAGTAGTTGCGTGCTCGACGAACTTGCCGCGGTGGATGATCACCACCTCGTCGGCAATCTGCTCGACCTCGGCCAGGACGTGGCTCGAGATCAGGATCGTCCGCCCCTCGCCGGCGAGTGACTGCAGCAGCTCCCGGAGCCAGCGAATGCCTTGCGGGTCGAGCCCGTTCGCGGGCTCATCGAGGACGAACACTCGCGGATCTCCCAGTAGCGCAGCCGCAAGGCTCAGCCGCTGCCTCATCCCGAGCGAGTAGCCTCCGACCCGCCGGCCCGCGTCCCCTGACAGCCCGACGATCTCGAGCACCTCCTCGACGCGCGAGCGCGGCAGACCGCTCGCGGCGCTGACCACGCGTAGATGGTTCCGTCCCGACCGGCCCGGATGAAAGCTGGAGGCCTCGAGCACCGCACCGACCTGACCGGTCGGCGTCTCGAGCGCGCGATACGGGTGCCCCAGAACCCGCGCCGAGCCCGAGGTCGGGCGAACGAGCCCGAGCACGACGCGCAGGGTCGTCGTCTTCCCAGCACCGTTCGGGCCGAGAAATCCCGTGATCGAGCCTTCCCGAACCTTGAAGCTGAGATCGTCGACCGCGAGTGTCTTTCCGAAGCGCTTGGTGAGGTGCTCGACCTCGATCAAGTGAGCGGCGTGACGTAGACCTTCCGCTGCCGAGGGCCGTCGAACTCGCAGAAGAAGATGCCCTGCCACGTGCCGAGCGCAAGCCGCCCGGCCTCGACGGGGACGAGCACGTGCGGCCCCGCGAGCGAGGCGCGGACGTGCGCGGGCGCGTTCTCCTCGCCGGCTTCGATGTGCTGCCAGCCCCAGTCGTCACTGACCATGCGCTCCATGGCCGCCTCGAGGTCGCGGGCGACAGCCGGGTCCGCGTGCTCGTTGATCGTCACGCCCGCCGTCGTGTGCGGCACGTAGACGAGCGCGGCGGAGGCGCCGTCGGCTCCGTCGAGAGCCTCCGCGACCTGGCCGGTGATGTCGACGAGCTGTGTCTTGCGCTCCGTCCGAAGGGCGATCTCCTGCACGCCGTTATCCTACGACCACGAATGCCGAGCGCAGCCGCCCCGCTCTCCCCCGCCGACCTCGATCGCTTCCGCGAGCGCGCCGATCGGTTCATCGCCGAGCTCGACGAGGAGTACTACCTCCACTACGCCGGCATCAAGGAGCAGCTCGAGCTGAAGCCGATCTACGACCGGTACTCCGAGCTCACGGAACTCGAGCAGGCACAAGCGCTCGGGCAAACCGCCGACGGCGACCGGGGCATCCGCGAGCTCTGGCGCTTTGCCGCCGAGGGCTATCTCGGTGAGCTGACGCGCGAGCACGCTGAGAAGATCGCCGAGCTCGAGGCCGGGCTCGAGGCGACGGTCGACGGCGAGACCATCCCCTTCCGGATGCTGCGGCCGGCGATGGCCAATGAACCGGACCGCGACAAGCGCGAACAGCTCGATCGCATCCGCGTCGACCTGACCGAGGAGCACCTGAACCCGATCTATGCAGACGGCGTGCAAATCGTCGGCGCAGGCGTCGAGCAGCTCGGGGCTCCGAACTACGCAGAGCTCTACCGCCGCTTCGGGTTCCGGATCGACGAGCTTGCCGAGCAATGCCGCGCGCTACTCGACGCGACGGGAAAGACCTTCGAGGAATCGGCGGACAAGCTCTTTCGCACGCGCGTCGGGATCAGCCTGGACGAGGCGAAGCGCTGGGACGTGATCCGGACGTTCCGCGCACCCGAATGGGATCCGCAGTTCCCGAAGGAGAAGATGATGCCCGCGCTCGAGGCGACGCTCGCCGACCTCGGCGTCGATCTCAAGTCGCAGGCAAACGTCGAGCTCGACGTCGAGCAACGGCCGAAGAAGAGCCCGCGGGCGTTCTGTGCGCCGATCGAGGTGCCCGGCCGCGTCGTACTCGTCATCCAACCCATGGGCGGCGCCGACGACTGGCGGGCGCTCTTCCACGAGGCCGGTCACACCGAGCATTACGCCAACACCTCGGCCAACCTGAGCATGGAGGAGAAGCGCCTCGGCGACGTGGCGGTCACCGAGGGCTGGGCGATGCTGATGCAGCACCTGACCGACGACCCGGCCTGGCTCTCGAGGCGGCTCGACTTCCCGCGCCCAAAGGAGTTCGAGGTGGAGGGCGTGACGCAGCTCCTCTACATGGTGCGCCGCTACTCGGCCAAGCTCCTCTACGAGCTGGAATTCCATCAGGCGGAGGACCCGACGAAGCTCTCGGGCCGCTACGTGGAGATCCTCGGCGACGCTTTGAAGATCGAGCCGGCGGCCGCGGACTATCTCGCCGACATCGACTCGAGCTTCTACGTCACCGGGTACCTGCGCTCGTGGGCATTCGAGGCGCAGTTCCGAACGCACTTGAAGGAGCGCTTCGGGAGCGATTGGTTCACGAAGCGCGAGGCGGGCTCACTCATCCGCGAGCTCTGGGAGACCGGGATGAGCATGACGGCGGACGAGCTCCTGGACGAGGTGACCGGCCAGGAGATCGAGATGGACGCCGTCGCCACGCTTACACGCGAAACGCTGTCGCACTAGGCGGCCGCGAGCGCCGCGCATGGCCGATCAGGCCGGCGGCGATGAGGACGAGCCCGGCCGCGAGCCATTTCCACCCCGGTCCTTCGCGGTTGATGTACGCAAGGAGCAGAAGCAGCGCTCCGGCGCCGACCAGCACGCCGAGCCAAGCCGGACGAGTTCGCGGGTCCCGCGCGAGCAGCACGACCAACACGACGCAGCCGAGGCCCACGAAGAAGCCCGCGAAGGAGAGCATTCCGAAGGCAAGGCCCGCACCGACAAGCGCCCAGACCCAGAACGCCCAGTCGACGAACAGGCCCAAGCGCGCCCGGAGAGCCATCGCGCTTAAGCCTATGCCTGGATTCGTTCGAGGCACAAGCGGCAGGCGAGCCCGCCGGGTCCGCCGTTCGCAGCGCCGGCAGCGGGCCAGCCGCAGGTTCCTTTCCCGATGCAAGAACTAGTCGAATGGCTAGGCGACGATCCCGCTGTCCTCGCCCAGAATTCGCATAGAGGAGGGATGAGGGCGGTGGCGATCTGCGGCATCTGCGGCGACGAGTACGACGAGCGGGCTTACCAGGTCGTGGTGCCCGAGCTTCGCGCTTCCTTCGACAAAGTCGACTGCGCCGAGCGCGCGCTGAAACTGCAACGCCGCCAGGCCAGAGGGCCCGAGCTCGATGAGGCACTCGCCAGCGAGGTCGCGCGGGTGCGCGAGCAGCTTCGCAAGCGACCCCGCGTCTAGCGCCGGGGCCGGACGAGGCGCAATCCGCAGCGCCACGCAACGGTAATTAAGGAGCGTCGTCTTAGAGCGCCCCGCCGGCCGCAGGTGGCGCGTTCGCCACGTCTCCCTGGTCGCCGACCGGGTTCCGCGCCAGGTAGTCCTCGACGAGCAAGACGTTCGACTCCGAGGCGCACTCCACGATGCTCAGCAGGTCGGACATGCTCGCCACCTCCTCGCGCTGCTCCCGCAGGAACCAGTGCGTGAACGGCTCGCCGACGAGCTCGTTCTCTCGCGGGCAAGAGCCGTTAGCTCGGCGATCTGCTTTTTGACGGGCCGCGCCGGTCATTGCGACTTGATGTGATTCCCCCTGCCCGCGTGCCCCAGTGCGGCTGCCGTGGTTTGTCTTGGGTGCGGATGCGTTCTAGCCTCCTACCGTGCTGGTTTGCGCGAGCTGCGGGCACGAGAACAGCGAGGGCGCCAAGTTCTGCGAAGAGTGCGGCTTCTCATTCGGCGCTGTGCCCGCGCGGGCCCGGGAGCAGCGCAAGACGGTCACCGTCCTGTTCTGCGATGTGACCGGCTCGACCTCGCTCGGCGAGACGCTCGACCCGGAACGGCTGCGCGCACTGCTCGCCCGCTACTTCGAGCGGATGAAGTTGATCGTCGAGCGGCACGGCGGGACAGTCGAGAAGTTCATCGGCGACGCGGTGATGGCGGTGTTCGGGGTACCGGTCGTGCACGAGGACGACGCGCTGCGCGCTGTGCGCGCGGCGGTCGAGATGCGCGCTGCGCTACCGGAGCTGGGCGTGGGGGGTCGGATCGGTGTCATGACCGGCGAGGTGGTGACGGGCACGGAGGAGCGACTGGCCACCGGCGACGCGGTCAACGTGGCCGCCCGGCTTGAGCAGGCGGCGCAGCCGGGCGAGGTGCTGCTCGGCGAGCCGACGCTAGCGCTTGTCCGTGACGCGGCCGAAGTCGAGCCGGTCGAGCCGCTCGCGCTGAAAGGGAAGGCCGAGCCAGTTCCCGCGTACCGGCTCCTGGGCGTGCACGACGCCCCTGAGCGGCAGCACGAGGCGCTGTTCGTCGGACGCGAGCGCGAGCTCTCAGTCGTCCGGGAGGCATGGGGGCGTGTGCAGGCCGAGCAACGCTGCGAGCTGGTGACGGTCGTCGGCGATGCCGGCGTCGGCAAGTCGCGACTTGTGGCCGAGTTCCTGCATGGCCTCGAAGCGACGGTCCTACGCGGCCGCTGCCTCCCCTACGGCGAAGGGATCACGTACTGGCCGGTCGTGGAGGTGCTGAAGCAGCTCGCGGTGCTGCCTCCGGACGAGGCAGCGGCCGCGGCAATCCACTCGCTGCTGGGCGAGTCCGAGGCAACGACATCCGCGGAGGAGATCGCCTGGGCCGTCCGCAAGACAGTGGAGCACGCTTCGGCAGAGCGGCCGCTCCTGGTCGTCTTCGACGACATCCAGTGGGGCGAGGAGACGTTCCTTGACCTGGTAGAGCATGTCGCGCTCCTGTCCTCGGGCGCACCGATCCTGCTGCTCTGCGTCGCGCGGCCAGAGCTCACCGAAAGCCGCTCCGGGTGGCCCGTCACGCTTCGGCTCGAGCCCTTGGGCAAGGAAGACGTCGAGGAGCTGATTCCCGAGCGCATCTCGGGGGAATTGCGCGCCAAGATCGCACGTGCGGCCGGCGGCAATCCGCTCTTCATCGAGGAGATGCTGGTGATGGCAAGCTCGGCAGAGGGCGACGTGGTCGTCCCGCCGACGCTGCAGGCGCTCCTAGCGGCGCGCCTGGATCAGCTCGAGACAGCAGACCGCAACGTGCTCGAACGAGGCGCGATCGAAGGCGAGATTTTCCACCGCGGCGCCGTGCAGGCACTCGCTCCTGAAGAGACCCAGGTGACCCCACGCCTGGCCGCGCTCGTCCGCAAGGAGCTGATCAGGCCGGACAGGCCACAGTTCGTTGGCGAGGACGGCTTCCGCTTCCGACACCTCTTGATCCGCGATGCGGCCTACGAGGCGCTGCCAAAGGCGACCCGGGCCGAGCTCCACGAGCGCTTCGCAGCCTGGCTGGAACAGCGGGCTGCCGACCTAGTTGAGCTGGACGAGATCCTCGGCTACCACCTCGGACAGGCCCATCGCTACCGCGTCGAGCTTGGTCCCGTTGACGCCAACGCACGAGCGCTCGCAGAGCGGGCGTCCAAGCGGCTACAGGCAGCAGGATCGCGGGCATTCGCGCGTGGCGATATGCCCGGGGCAGTCAACCTGCTCGCGCGGGCTACCCAGCTGCTGCCGAACAAGGACCCCACTCGCCTGGAGCTCGTGCCTGACTTGGCCACCGCCCTGACCGAGGTCGGCGAGCTGGCGCAGGCCGAATCCATCCTCGGGGAGACGGTCGAGGCGGCGCGAGCCGTTGGCAACGAGCGTCTGGAGTGGCACGCGCGCCTCGGTCGCGCCTCGGTGCAGCTCTGGATGGGCGGCAGCGAGGAGCACAGCGCCGCTGTCGCCGCGCAGGCGGTTGAGGCCTTCGCCCGGCTTGGAGACGAGGTGGGCCTCGCCCGTTCCTGGAACCTCGTCGCGCTCACGCGCTTCTGGCTCGGCACGACCGCCGCCGCGGAAGAGGCCTGGCGGCACGCGATCGAGGGTGCCCGCCGCGCCGAAAGCCCGCGCGAGGAGGCGCAAGCTCTGTCGTGGCTGCTCATCGGCACCTGGGTCGGACCGACACCCGTCGAGGATGGGGTCCGGCGTTGCCAGACGATTCTCGAACGCTCGCCGACTCGGCAGGTCGAAGCCATGGCGCTTCTCGAGCAGGGGCCGCTGCTGGCCATGTGCGGGCGCTTCTCCGAGGCACGGGAGCTGTTCCATCGGGGGAAGGAGATCCTCGAAGATCTCGGGCTCGCGATCTTGGCGGCGGGTGCGTCGCAGGAGCGCTTCGACATCGAGATGCTCGCCGGAAATCCCGAAGCCGCCGAGGTCGAGCTACGCCGTGCCTGCGCGATCCTCGAGCAGCTAGGCGAGAAGGGCTTCCTCTCGACCCGCGTGGCGCTCCTCGCACACGTTCTTTGTGCTCAAGGTCGCTATGAGGAAGCCGGGCCGTTCATCGAGGTCGCCGCCGAGACCGGGTCAGAGGACGACCAGGCTACGCAAGCCTTGTGGCGCTCCGCCCGTGCCAAAGTGCTTGCCCGGCAGGGCGACGTCGACGAATCCCTACGCTTGGCGAGGGAGGCGGTCGCGATCGTCGCACAGACCGATTGGCTGAATCTGCGAGGCGACACTCTGCTCGATCTCGCCGAAGTGCTCGATCTCGCCGAGAGGCTCGACAAAGCCGCCCCAGTGATCGCGGAAGCCCGTCGTTTCTATGAGCAGAAGGGCAACATCGTCTCGGCTGGGAAGGCGCACGAGCTGCTCGCTGAGCTGCGAGAGAAGACGCCGTCCGCCCCGTAGCTCGCTCCTCTGCCTCCCGGCGGGGCGGGATGGGCAAACGCGCAATGCTGCTGGAACGGCCCTCTGCCCGCGCAGGCGGGTAAGACACGCCCCTAAGTGCAGCCTTAGAGCGCGCCGCCCGCTGCCGGTGGCGCGCCTGCCTCGGGCGCTCCTTGATCGCCTACGGCGTTGCGGGCGAGGTAATCCTCGGCAAGCAACAGATTCGTCTCGGCCGCGCGCTCTACGACCGCCAGGAGCGCCGACATGCTCGACATCTCTTCTCGCTGTTCGGTCAAGAACCAGTGCAGGAACTGCTCGCCGACGAGCTCGTTCTCCTCACGGGCAAGCGCCGTCAGCTCGGCGATCTGCTCGGTGACGCGCTTCTCCTGCTCCAGCGCGAGCGCCACCGGGGCGCGCGGATCCGAGAACGCGGTCTGCGGCGCCTCGACGCCCGGGATCACGACGTCGTGCCCGGCGTCGAGCAGGTACTGGACGATCATCAGCGCGTGATTCCGCTCTTCGACGGCCTGCCGATAGAAGTGGGCCGCGAGCAGCGGCAGCGTCTCGCCGTCGTAGTAGACCGCGATCGCCACGTACTGCTGCGAAGCGGCGAACTCGTGTGCGACCTGCTCGTTCAGCGCCTGCGGAAAGCGCGCCATGCCGCGACTCTAGCGCGGAGGCCTTCCTCTGTCCGGTGAGTAGGCGCATAATTCGTATACATGCGGCGTAAGCGGATCCTGATTGCCGGCGCGGCCGGGCGTGACTTCCACAACTTCAACCTCGTCTACCGCGGGCGCGAGGACTGCGAGGTCGTCGCCTTCACGGCGACGCAGATTCCGAACATCGACGGTCGGGTCTACCCGGCCCTGCTCGCGGGTGACCTCTACCCCGACGGGATCCCCGTCCATCCTGAGGCCGAGCTCGCCGACCTGATCCGCGAGCACGAGGTCGACGAGGTCGTCTTCGCCTACTCGGACGTGACCCACGAGCACGTCATGCACGTGGCCTCGTGGGCGCTCGCGGCCGGCGCGCGCTTCACGCTCCTCTCACCGCACGAGACGACGCTCACTTCGTCGAAGCCGGTCGTCGCGATCTGCGCCGTCCGCACGGGCTCCGGAAAGAGCCAGACGACACGCCGCGTAGCGCAGCTTCTCCGGGACGACGGCAAGCGTGTTGCCGTCCTCCGCCATCCGATGCCTTACGGCGATCTGACGAAGCAGGTCGTCCAGCGCTTTGCCCGCTACGAGGATCTCGACGCGGCGGACTGCACGATCGAGGAGCGCGAGGAGTACGAGCCCCACCTCGCGGAAGGGAACCTCGTCTTCGCCGGCATCGACTACGGGGCGATCCTCGAGGCGGCCGAGCAGGAAGCTGACGTGATCGTCTGGGACGGCGGCAACAACGACACGCCGTTCGTGAAGCCAAACCTGCACATTGTCGTCGTCGATCCGCACCGTCCCGGCCACGAGCTCCGCTACCACCCCGGCGAGACGAACCTGCGCATGGCGCACGTCTGCGTCGTGAACAAGGTCGACAGCGCCGACCAGGAAGGGATCGACGCGGTCCTCGACTCCATTCGCGAGCACAACCCGGAGGCTCAGATCGTCCTTGCCGCTTCGCCCTTCCAAGTCGAGGGCGATGCCTCCCAGATTGCCGGAAAGCGCGTGCTCGCGATCGAGGACGGGCCAACGCTCACGCACGGCGAGATGACGTACGGCGCGGCCGTGCTCGCCGCGAAGGCGAACGGCGCCGCCGAGCTCGTCGATCCACGGCCCTGCGCGGTCGGCTCGATCGCCGCCACACTCGACGAGTACCCGCACGTCGGCGCGCTGCTGCCGGCGATGGGC
>DASWDJ010000060.1:0-20317 GCA_036395295.1 Gaiellaceae bacterium
TTCTTCTACGTCTTCGGGCTCCTCTTCCTGGTCATCGGCGCGGCGCTCGGATTGACGGTCACGGTGCTTCGTATCCTCGGTAACGAGCTGACGGTGGCGACGGTTGTGCTCGTCGCGCTCCTGCTGATCGCGGGCCTCCTATTCACGCTCTTCGCGATGCTCTTCGACATGGAGTCGAACCGCGAGCTTCGCTAGCTCAGACCGGGTTAGAACTTCGTAAGGATCGGGGCGTCTCTTCCGAGGCCCTGGCTATCCTGCGCCCTCGTGGCCAGCGCTGTTGTTACCGGTGGAGCCGGGTTCCTCGGCTCCCATCTCTGTGAGTACCTGCTCGGGCAGGGCTACCGTGTCATCTGCGTGGACAACCTCGAGACGAGCTCGCTCGTCAACCTCGAGCACATCCGCGACGAGGCGTTCACGTTCCTCAACCACGACGTGATGGAGCAGATCGAGATCGACGAGCCCGTCGACGTCGTCTTCCACCTCGCTGCGCTCGCCAGCCCCATCGACTACCTGCGGCAGCCTCTCCACTCGCTGAAGACCGGCTCGCACGGGACGCACAACGCCCTTGGCCTGGCCAAGTGGAAGCGCGCCCGCTTCCTACTCGCCTCGACCAGCGAGATCTACGGCGACCCGCAGGTTCACCCGCAGCCGGAGACCTACTGGGGACACGTGAACCCGATCGGCCCCCGGGGGGTCTACGACGAGGCGAAGCGCTACGCCGAGGCGATGACGATGGCGTACCACCGCCAGCAAGGGGTCGACACCACGATCGCTCGGATCTTCAACACCTACGGGCCGCGCATGCGCCTGCACGACGGGCGCGCGATTCCGACTTTCGTCCGCCAGGCGCTCGACAACAAGCCGCTGACCGTCTTCGGCGACGGCTCGCAGACCCGCAGCTTCTGCTACGTCGACGACCTCATCCGCGGGCTCTACCTGCTCGCGACGAGCGCGGAGCATCTGCCGGTCAACCTCGGCAATCCGCGTGAGTTCACGATCCTCGAGCTTGCCCAGGCGGTGCTCGGCGTGACGGAGTCGAAGAGCGAGATCGTCTACGAGGCGCTGCCCGTCGACGACCCGCAGGTTCGCCAGCCCGACATCACCCGCGCCAAGCAGCTGCTCGGCTGGGAGCCCGAAATCGAGCTCGAGGAAGGCCTTCGCCGCATGTTGGCGACCGTGGAGCATGTTCGTGCGTAAGCAGCTGCTCCTCGCCGCCCTTGTCGTCATCGTCGCAGGCATTGCTGCCCCATCGGCCAAGCCTTCCCGCGGCCTGATCGTCGGCGTCTACGACGAGCAGATGACGTTCGGAGATCCCGACTTCGCGTTTCCGCAGTACACCAGGCTCGGCGTCAAGGCCCTGCGGGTGAACCTCTACTGGGGTGGCGCGAGCGGGGTCGCGCATCGCAAGCGGCCGGCGAACGCCGTCAATCCGGCCGACCCCGCTTATGACTGGGCGACCTACGACGCGATGGTGAAGCAGGCGGCCGAGGCCAGGATCAAGGTCGTCTTCTCGATCCTCTGGACGCCAGGTTGGGCCGGGCCGGCCAAGAACCGCGCGCCGCGACGGATGATCGACCTGCGGAATTTCGCCTTCGCTGCGGCGAAGCGCTACAGCGGCAGCTTCCGCCCAGATCCCGAGATGGCTCCGCTGCCCTCGGTGCGCTACTGGCTCGCCTGGAACGAGCCGAACAACCCCGTCTTCCTGCGACCGCAGTTCCTACGTGCCGGCAAACGCTTCCGCCTCGCGAGTCCGCGCATCTACGCCCAGATGTGCAACTCGATCTGGTCGGGCGTTCACCTGACCGGCCTGGCGGGCGAGAAGGTCGGCTGCGGCGTGACCGCGCCGCGCGGGAACAACACGGGGCAGGGCCCGCGGCCCTCGATCTCGCCGATCTTCTTCCTCCGGGGGATGAAGGCGGCCGGTGCTCATTTCGACGCCTACGCGCACCATCCCTACTATGGCCATCGGAGCGAGGGGCCCCGCGCGCGGCCGCGTACGTTCAGGACCATTCTCCTGGGCAACATCAACGTCCTCATCAAGGAGCTGACGCGCCTCTACGGGCCCAAGCGCCTCTGGATCACCGAATACGGGTACCAGACGAATCCCCCGGACCGCCTGTTCGGCGTGTCGTTCGCCACGCAGGCGCGCTATCTCTCGCTCTCCTTCGCGATTGCGCGGCGTAATCCGCGCATCGACATGATGATCTGGTTCCTGCTGAAGGACGAGCCGCGGGTCGGGAACGGTTGGCAATCAGGCCTCTTCACGGCCTCAGGCCGGCGCAAGCCCAGCTGGACCGCATTTCGGCAATTAGCCAAGTAGTCGTCCAGGCGCCGTATCATGGTGCGGCCCGTGGCTACTGAGCAAGCGCCTCCGGCGCGGCCGCCGAAACCTCCGTTCGACCGGGGCCTCGACGGCGCCGCCGTGCCCGCGCGTGACATCAGGTCGACGAGCCCGTACTTCCCTCTGCGGGGTGCCGCCCGGCGCGGGGCGAGCATCGTCGCGCTCATCGTGCTCGATCTCGCCGGGCTCGTGCTGGGGATCTACGGGGCGCTCGTGCTGCGCTGGCTCGTCTACGAGGAAAGCACTCCTCTCTGGGGCTTCATCTGGAAGACCGAGACTGACTGGCTCCCATTCCTGACGGTGATCTCCGTGCTTGTCTTCTGGCAAGCAGGCCTCTACGCCGAGCGCGAGCGCCGCGCAGGCTTCGGCCGCATCGTCGCTTCGCTCGTGCTCGTCGCCGTGATCACGATGGTCTTTGCGGTCGGGACCGGCCATCCGTTCGGCACGTACGGCCTCGCGCCGACCGCCGTCGTCCTGACCTCGATCGCCATCGGCCTGCTGCGGGGAAGCTATGACGTCGTCACCGGCGACCTGCTCAAGCTCGCCGGGATCCGCCGGCGCGCGATTCTCGTCGGCGAGAGCGACGGCGTCGCGCGCCTGCGCCGCACGCTGGGCGCGAGCCGGGGTGGCATCGACTACGACTTCGTCGGCGCGATCACCGCGTCGGCCGACGGAGCCGGGCTGCCTCTGCTGGGCCAGCTGCCGGCGCTGCCCAAGGTGCTCGCGGAGCGCGACGTCGACGAGCTGATCGTCATCGACTCGGACTTCAACGAACGAGAGCTCGTCGAGATCGTGGAGCAGGCCCATCGCCGGGGCGTCAAGGTGAGAGTGGCTCCACGTGCGACCGAGCTGCTCATCGAGCGCCGCGGCGAGTACGTGCCCGGCCAAGGAGTCCCGCTCTTCGAGCTTCGTCCCCCGGTTTTCGTCGGCGCTGACTGGGTCGCCAAGAGGGGATTCGACCTCGCGGTCAGCGCGGTCGTGGCCGTCGCCGGTCTGCCGCTCTGGCTGCTGATCGCCCTTGCGATCAAGCTCGACTCCAGCGGCTCCGTCCTCCATCGCGACCGGCGAGTGGGCCTGAACGAGCGGGATTTCGACATGCTCAAGTTCCGCACGATGTACGCGGACGCCGGAGCCCGCCAGGCCGAGCTCGAGGCCATGAACGAGGCCGAGGGCGCTCTTTTCAAGATCCGCGACGACCCGCGCGTCACCCGTGTCGGGCGCGTGCTGCGCCGCTTCTCGCTCGACGAGATCCCGCAGGTCCTGAACGTGCTGCGCGGCGAGATGAGCCTCGTCGGCCCGCGGCCGCTCCCGATACGTGACTACGAGCTGCTCGAGCCCTGGCACCGGAAGCGCTACCTCGTCCTGCCCGGCATGACTGGCCTGTGGCAGATCGCGGGCCGGTCGAGCCTTGGCTTCGACGACCTGGTGCGGCTCGACTTCTACTACCTCGAGCACTGGTCGATCTGGCTGGACATCTCGATCCTGCTCAAGACGGTGCCGGCCGTGTTCGGCGCGCGCGGCGCCTATTAGCGATCTCGTCTACTCGAGGGAGCAGCCGGAAGCTGCGGGCGGAATCCGAAGCGTTCGGTATTACCTGCGCGTGTGACCGTTTCCGCGGTGATCGTCACGTACGCGAGCAGCGCGGCGCTGACGCGCTGCCTCCAGTCGCTGGTCGGCGAGGTGGACGAAGTGATCGTCGTCGACAACGGCGGCGGAGGCTCGGAGATCGGAGAGGCCCGGGGACGGGAAGGCGTTCGTGTCGTCTCGCCCTCGGAGAACCTCGGTTTTGCGGCGGGCGCGAACTTCGGCGGCCGGGAGGCCGGCGGCGAGGTTCTCGTCTTTCTCAACCCGGACACCGTCGTCGCGCCCGGGGCGCTGCGGCACCTCGAGCAGCGACTCGAGGAGCCCACGATCGGGATCGCGATGGCACGGCTCCGGCTGCTCGACGAGCCGGAGCTCCTCAACTCCGCCGGAACGGAGGTGCACGTCACGGGCATCGGCTGGGCCGGCGGTTACGGCCGGCCTGTCGAGACTGTCTCCCAGCTGCGCGACGTTGCTGCGCCCAGCGGCGCTGCGATGGCGGTCCGGGCAGAGACTTTTCGGCAACTGGGTGGCTTCGCCGACGAGCTCTTCATGTACCTCGACGACCTCGAGCTGGGCTGGCGCGCTCGATTGGCCGGTTACCGCGTCGTCATCGATCCGGCCGCCGATGTCTTCCACCAGTACGAGTACGGGCGGAACCCGCGCAAGAGCTACTACCTGGAGCGCAACAGGCTCCTCTTCGTGCTCACGGCGTACTCGGCTCGGCAGCTCGTTCTCCTGCTGCCTCTCCTCCTCGCTACCGAGCTCGGCATGGTCGGGCTCGCCGTCAAGGAGGGCTGGCTGCGCGACAAGATCGCCGGCTGGGGCTGGCTGGTGCGCCATTCCACGCTCGTTGCCCGCCGTCGACGCCGGACACAATCGCTCCGCCGCGTCCCTGACCGCGAGCTCGCGCCGTACATCACGCCGACGTTCTCCCCGGGCATGGTCGCCGTCCCAGGGCCGCTGCGGGCTGCAAACCCCGTTGTGCGTGCCTATTGGTCTCTCGTCAGGCGCGCGCTCTGACGGCGATCTCGGTCACGTCGTCGCCGGGCCGGGATCTCCGATGGGCGCGGAGGAACGTCGTCGGCACGCGGACGCCGTAGCTGGGCGAGTACCAGCCGGCCTCCGGGCGAAAGTCCAGGCCTTCGGCCGAGATCTCGACCTTGTCCTCGGCTCCCGGTGCGAGCGGGAAAGTCCACTCGAGGTCTCTCGCTTCCGCTGAGGAGACGGTGTCTCGGATCCGGAGCCCGCCCCGTGAAAGCTCGATCCGCCGCGTGTGAGTCGCTCTCGCAAAGCCGTGATGTCTGCCCTCGAAGGACCTGCCGTCCCAGGCCAGCAGCTCGGGCCGCGCGCGGTCCTCCATGGCGAAGAGGTCATCCGTGCGCAACTCGTTCTGCTCGCCACCATCGATGCACAGAGTCGCGTGGTACGAGGTGGAGCGGAAGAGGTTCCTTGCTTGCGGGTCGGCCGTGTACACGTACGTTCCAGGATCGACGACGAGCGGCTCACCGCCGACCAGAAGCTCGAACGAGAGCTGGTCGTTGTGCGCGTGCCCGCCTCGGCCGTGGCGCCCGGTGTCGCCACAGCGGGCGATCGCGTACAGATCGGTGTCCCGCAGCACGTAGAAACCGCCGTCGCGGAATGCGGCCGATGTTGTCGCGAACCTGAACGGGAGGTCGGCCTGCGCGAACAGGTGGCGGTGGTCACGGGGATCGGCCCCGTAGCCGTCGAGCGGCAGGAAGCGGCCGTCGTCCGCATCGCCGACCTGCGGCGCAAGCCCGTCCGGACGCGTGTAGTCGCGCACGAACTCGAGCATGCGCTCAAGCCGGTCGCGATACGACTCCGGGAGTTGCCCCGGAACGAGGGCGTTGACCGCAAGCGTGCCGCAGAGGAACAGCTCCGTGACGAGCCGATGATATGCGATCGAAGCCTCGTGGGCGCAGCCGTCCTCGCGCACCTGGTGCTCGAGCTCGGAGACGAGCTCGCCGACCGCCCAGGCAGCCCAGCGCCGGCCTTCCCACCCGCCCGAGAAGAGCGCCGCAACGGGAAGCAGCCCGACGACGTCCGCCAGGTAGTGGTTGCCACGAACCTCGCCCCACTCGAGGTGCGAGCGCACGAACCGGCCGTGGAGCAGCAGGCTTTGCAGCGTGGGCTCGAACCAGGGCTCGCTCGCGGCGTCCTCGGCGACGAGGGCGAGTGCCGCCACCCAGTTCGCTGCGCGGATCGCAACGTCCATCGTGCATGCCCAGTTCGGCCCGAGCTCGACGGGGTTGGCGGCGATCCAGCTCTGGAGCTGGGCTCCAAGCTCGTCGAGATAGCGCCGCTCGCCGGAGAGGCGATAGGCGCCTGCGAGGACGGGGAAATGCTGGGCGCGGGAGAGCTCCCAGGGGACCTTGATGTCCGAGCCGTCCTCGTAGGAGAGACGCAGGAGGGATCCGTGCCGAAGCGGCCAGCGGCGGCCGGTCTTGAAGTCGGCGAGCCAGTCGATCTCCGGGCCGAGCTCGGTCGGCCCGGAGCCGAGCAGGTCGAAGCGATGATCGAGGATCGCGTCCGCCCGCTCGAGGATCGGCTCCCCCGCTTCGTTTCCGAAGCGGGCTACGGTGGGCATCGCCGCGAGCACGGGGCCCCGCAGCGCCTTCACGGGATCGACTCCGCCGAAGGCTGCCATGACCTCGCCCGGATGGGCCGTGAGCGGCCGTGCGCGCAGCTGCGCCCCCCGAAGAGCGCCTCGAGCGAGCCCTGCCACGCCTCGCAGGGCGGCTCTCGTGCCTGCGCGCTGCCAGAGCGCAACGCCCTGGCGGAGACCGACCCTCAACCGGCGGGAATGCGCCCGGCGACCCAGTAGTCGTGCCAGGCGCTCACGTTGTAGATGTTCCAGAGCTGGAAGGCCCAGTCCCCCCGGCCCGCCCGATGCGCCCGCCAGAGCTCGTCGATCGCCTCGTAGTCGAGTAGGCCGCGCTCCGCGAGTGACGATTCGCGGATCTCGCGGCGGGCGCGCTCCCCCAGTTCGTCGCGGAACCACTCGCTGACCGGGGCCGAGAAGCCCTGCTTCGGGCGGTTGACGATCTCGGGCGGAAGCAGACCGGACACGGCTCGCTTCAACAGGTACTTCCCGTTTCCGTTGCGGACCTTCATCTCCGGAGGTAGGGCGAGCGCGAACTCGACGAGATCGGCGTCGAGGAACGGGACGCGCGCCTCGACCGAGCTCGCCATCGTCATCTTGTCGACGCGCATGAGGAGCAGCTCTGCGAGCCGGTTTTTCAACTCGAGGTAGGTCATCTTCTGAAGCAGATCGGCGCCGGGCAGCTGCTCCTCGGCCTCGCGCCAGAAGCGCTGGACGATCTCGTACGAGTCGGGATGCGGCCGCCCGTTCGAGAGCACGCGCTCCTTGAGCTCGCCCTGGTAGGCGATCGCGCCGCCCCAGAAGGGCAACCGCCCCTCGGCCGCGTCCTCGATCGCCTGTGCATGCGCAATTCCGTGCCCGAAGCGGCGGGCAAACGCGGTCGTCCCTCGGCTGACGGCGCGCCGGAGCGGGCGCGGGACCCGCTGGAACGGCGGCCAGTAACGAGTCTGAAAGCGCGCATGGCTGATGTACGACTGATAGCCGTGGAAGAGCTCGTCTGAGCCCTCGCCGATCTGGACAACGACTGTGCCGTTGTTCTGCGCGAGCTGCGAGACGTAATGGAGCGGCACGGCAACCCAGTCGGCAAGCGGCTCGTCCTGGTGGTAGACGAGATCGGGCAGGAACGACTCGAGGTCTCCGGAGCCGATGACGACCTCGTGATGATCGGTTCCGAACCGCCGGGCGATCGTCCGGGCGTGCTCGAGCTCGTTGTAGCGTTCGTACTCCTCGAAGCCGACAGAGAACGTGCGCACCGGCTCCTCCATCAGCTCCGACATGAGCGCGACGTTCGTCGAGGAGTCGAGGCCCCCGGAGAGGAAGACGCCGAAGGGGACGTCGGACATCATCCGGCGGCGAATCGACTCGCGGAGCAGGGCGAGCAGCTGCTGCTCGAGCTCGGGCTCTGAGAGCGAGGCCACCTCCTCTGCCGCCGTCGTCGAGATCGGGCTCCAGTACGTCTCGATCTCCAGTGACCCGTCGGCGTGCACGGTCATCCGCTCGGCAGGTCCGAGCTTGCAAATGCCCTTGAACATCGTCAGCGGCGCCGGGGCGCAGACGAAGGTCAGGTAGTGGAAGAACGCCTCCTCGTCGAGCTCGGCCGAGAGCGCGGGGTGGGCGAGGAGGGCCTTGATCTCCGAGGCGAAGGCGAAGCCGCCCGGGGGCTGGGCGTAGTAGAGGGGCTTCTTGCCGAGGCGGTCGCGGGCGAGGTGGAGCTCACGGGTGCGCTCGTCCCAGATCGCGTAGTGGAACATCCCGTGCAGGCGCTCGACGCAGCGCGGCCCCTCCTCCTCGTAGAGGTGGACGATCGTCTCCGTGTCGGTGTGCGAGCGGTAACGGTGGCCCTTGGCCTCGAGCTCCGGCCGGATCTCCATGTGGTTGTAGATCTCGCCGCCGAAGGTGACCCAGACGGTGCCGTCCTCGTTCGACATCGGCTGGTGTCCGGCCGGCGAGAGGTCGATGATCGAGAGGCGGCGGTGGGCGAGCGCGACGCGGTGTTGCGGCGAATGCCACGAGCCGCCGTCGTCCGGGCCACGATGGTGGATGAGCTCCCGCATCGTCGTCACGAGCTCCTCGTTCACCGCGAAGTTCTCGCCGGTGCCGAGCAGGCCACAGATGCCGCACATCAGCTGCTCCTCGCCGGTGGGGGCTCCACCCGGACCGGCCGGCCCGACGCGATCGATTCGAGCGCGGCCAGGCCGACGCTCTGGGCGAGGTAGGCGGCTCCAAGCCCGGGCTCGAACGGACGCTCGCCGCGGGCAGCAGCGAGCACGCGGCGCAGGAGCTCCGCGTGTCCCTTGTCGCCGCGGCTGGACTCGGCATGGGCGCCCTCGGCGCTGAACGTCGTCAGGGTGCGGAAGTCGTCGAGCACCCACGAGCGACCGCCGCGCAGCAGCTCGATTCGCTCCTTCGGCATCGACGTGGGGCCGAGACCCGAGTAGTGGATCGTCGCCACCGAGCCGTCAGCGTACTGAATCGTCACCGATGCGCTCTCCGGTGAGCCCACGCCGGCCGGTGCGGGGACGGCGGCCGCGAGCACGCGTTCCGGCGTGCCGCAGAGCCAGTTCGCGAAGTCGAACATGTGGCAGGCCTCGCCGAGGATGCGCCCTCCGCCCTCGAAGGGATCATTCAGCCAGTGCTCGGCCGGGACGGGGGAGCTCACGCGGTAGACGAGCTGGGCCGGGCCCTTGCTCGACCGGGCTTCGTCCTCGAGGCGTTGCGCGAGCTCGGCGAAGGGGCGGTTGAAGCCGATCGCCAGCCGGTCGTTCTCCTTGCCCGCTGCCCAGACCTCGTCGATCTGCTCCCGCGTCAGGCCGAGCGGCTTCTCGACGAAGACGGCCTTGCCCGCCCGCAGCGCGGCGGCCGAGATCTCGGCGTGCGTGTCGTGCCGCGTCGTGACGAAGACGAGGTCGACGTCGGAGGCCTCGACCGCCTCGCGCCAGTCCGTTCCGGGCCGGGCGCCGTTCAGCGAACGGGCAAGCGAAGCGGCCGAGGTGCCGCCACGGCTGACGACCGTGGTGATGCGCACGCCGTCCTCGTGCTGGAGGTTGGGCAGGTGGGTCGAGCGCACGAAGCTGCCCGCGCCGACGAGGGCCACGCGCAGCTCGCCGTTCCTCGCCGCTGCCGAAGGCGCCGATGCGCGCGAGACCGGTTCCGCGCCCCGGCTCCGCTCCGGATAGGCGAGGGCGGCCGCGAGCGGGGGCGGGTCGGCGGCGAGCGCCTGATACGCCTCGGCGGCGCGCTCGATCGGCAACTCGAGCTCGACGAGCGGATCGAGCTTCACGAGCCCCTCGGCGATGAGGCGCAGGAATTCCTCCATGTTCCGGCCCGCCGTCCAGCGGACGTATGGGAGCGGGTAGTCGATGCCCGCCTCCTCGTACGACGGGTCGTAGCGGCCAGGGCCGTACGACGTGGAGATGAGCACGTCGGCCTCCCGCTCGTAGAGCGCCTCGCGCTGCAGCTCGAGCCCGACGTCGCCGACCGGGACGACGCGGCCCTTGCGCCGAAGCATGCGGATCGCGTCGTTGACGAGGTCAGGGCTCTTCGCCGAGGCCGTGACGACGACTGCGTCCACCCCGGTTCCGCCGGTCCAGGCAGTAACCGTGTCGGCCGCTTCGGCGGGAGCAAGCGCAAACTCGGCGCCCAGCTCGGCTCCGAGCTCTCGGCGGCGCTCGACCGGCTCGACGCCGGCCACCCGGCAGCCGGCTGCCCGGAGCGCCTGCACGGTGATCAGGCCCAGGAGCCCGAGCCCGACCACGACGACGCGCTCGCCGAGCGAGGGCGCGGCCCGCCGCAGGCCCTGGATCGCGATCGCCCCGATCGCCGCGAAGGACGCATCCCGCAGCGACACTCCTTCAGGCGCACCGACGACGAGGTTCCCCGGGACGGAGACGATCTCGGCATGGTTCGCACGCCCCGCGCCGGCGCAGGCGACTCGCTGACCGACGTGGAGGCTGCCGATCCCGCCGGTGTCGAGCACGGTGCCCGCGCTCGAATAGCCCAACGGCGAGTCCTGGGCGACCGCGCCTTTGACGAGCCCGATCGTCTCGCGCACGCCGTGCTCCCGCGCGTGGCGCAGCGTCTGGGCGACGAGGTCGGGGTTCTTGATCGCCCGCGCGGCGAGCGATCCGGAGCCGGACGCGACCACCGACCGCTCGGTGCCGCTCGAGATCGCCGAGGCCGAGTTCGCGACGAGTACCGACCCGGGAGCGGGCGCGGGCTCCGGCACGTCGACGACCTGTGTCTTTCCGCCCCGCAAGACGACCTGTTTCACGTCGTTGAGAGTATCGGGAGCGAAGGTTGGTGACCCGGGCCGCCTCTATCCTCTTCAACTCATGGCGAAGCGCCGGAAAGTCCTCTCGGTCGTCGGGACACGGCCGAACATGATGAAGATCGCGCCGATCGCGGCCGAGCTCCAGCGGCGCGGAGACGAGTTCGAGCACGTCCTCGTCCACACGGGCCAGCACTACGACCGGGAACTGTCCGAGATCTTCCTCGAGGAGCTCGGCGTCGGCGACCCTGACTACTCGCTGGGCGTCGGGTCGGGGTCGCATGCGCAGCAAACGGCGCGTGTGATGGAGAGACTCGAGCCGGTGCTCCTCGAAGCCGAGCCCGACATCGTGCTCGTGCCCGGCGACGTCAACTCGACCATGGCCGCGGCGATCGCCACGTCGAAGCTGCTCATTCCGTTGGGCCATGTCGAGGCCGGCCTGCGCTCGTTCGATCGCACATTGCCCGAGGAGCTCAACCGGGTGGTGGCGGATCAGCTCGCACAGCTCCTCTTCATCCACTCGCCGGAGGCGCGAGACAACCTGCTGGCCGAAGGTTGTCCCGCAGCGGGAATCCACGACGTCGGCAACACCATGATCGACTCGCTCGCCGCGATGCGCGAACGCTTCGAGGTGCGCGGAGCCCCTGAGGAGCACGGTCTCGACCGTGGTTCCTACCTGGTCGTCACGCTGCATCGGCACTGGGTCGAGGGCCCGTTCGTCGCCGAGGCGATGGGGCAGCTGGCGGCGCTTTCGGAGCGGTTGCCGATCGTCTTCCCGGTGCATCCGCGGACGCGCGCCGCGCTCGAGGCGATGGCGATCGACCTCGACCTGGAGCGGCTGCTGCTGCTCGAGCCGCTCGGCTACATCGAGTTCATGAGCCTCGTCTCAGGCTCGGCGGGGGTGCTGACCGACTCGGGCGGGATCCAGGAAGAGACCACGTACCTCGGCCTCCCGTGCTTCACCCTGCGACCGAACACCGAGCGCCCGATCACGGTCTCGATGGGAACGAACGTGCTGCTGGGCCTGGCGCCCGAGCGAATTGCGGAGGTGCCGGCCTTGATCGACGCCGCGCAGGGCAAGCAGACATCGATCCCGCCGCTCTGGGACGGCAGAGCCGCCGAGCGGATCGTCGACGTGCTCGCCCGCTACCCCCTGGAAGAGCCCGTGGTCGCCGAGACCCGCTGAAACAGCCAGGTCCGATGCCAGGCCGCGGACGTGGCTCAAAGGACTTGTGCCGAGCTGGGAACAGGCCGTTGCAATGAGTCGAGCAGGTCCGCGAGGCGGGCCGCCAGGCGCGGGCGCTCGTACTCGGCGAGGTTTTCGGGTGTGACGGGAGCCGGGAGGTCGCCTCTGCCGATTCGCTCCAGCGCCGCCTCGATCGAAGCTGAATCGTCCAGGCGGGCACAGAGCTGGTCGGCCCCGAGCCGTCCGAGGAGAGCTTCCGTGGCCCCGCCGTGCGTGACGCAGAGGACCGGCTTGCCGAGCGCGAGGTACTCGTAGACCTTGGCGGCGACCGCGGTCTCGTCGCCCGCGCCTCGGGACTGGGTGACGAGCGCCACGTCTGCATCCGCGATGCGGCGGACTGCGTCCTCCCAGCCGGACGGCGGCACGAGCTCGACCTGTGCACCCGACTGCTGGATCTCTTTGTGGATCTCCGGAGCGACGTAGCCGTGGAGCACGAGGCGGAGCGGCGGACGCAGCGCTTGCAGGAGCGGCGCGAGCGGCCGGTCCTTCGTCAGCGTCCCTGAGTGCACGATCGTCGTCCCACTCGGCGCTCGACGCATCGCGATCAGTGCCGGCTCGAAGCCGTTCGGGATCTCCTCGACCCGGGCGCTCGGATGCCGACGGCGAAGGTCGGCAGCCGCCTCCGGTGTGACCGCGATGACCGCGGCCGCGCGCGCGACGACCTTGGCCTCGGCGCGCCGCAAGATCGCGCCGCCGCGGTCGAAGGCGGGGTTGCCGGCCCAGAGGTCCCGCAACTCCACGACGAGCCGCACGTCGCCCGCGGCTCGGGTCGCTGCGACCAGGGCGGCAAACGGGGGCGCTGTGGCGAGGACGGCGTCGTAACGGCCTCCTCTGAGCCTCCGCCGGATCTCGCGGGCGCCGCGCGGAATCCAGAGCATCGAAAGCGGCAGCGCCTCGGGCCGCAGGCCGGCGAGCCGGAAGAGGGGATCCGAAACTCGGCCCGCGGTCTCCATGACTCTCGCCCGGGCCTGGGCGTGTCCCGGCGAGGCGAACTCGTCGCCCCCTCCGGCCGAGACGACGTCCACCTCCCAGCCGTGCTCCGGCAGCTGGCGGACAAACGAGCGCCACCGCGCGGCCGGGCCGCCTGCCTGGTCGATCGGGCGATGCGAGACCAGTAGCAGCCTCTTCACACAAGAATCTCATCACACCGGTCTGCGAGCATCACGAGCGTGGACGACGCGACCACTGTTCTTCCCCCCGCGCAGCAGGCTCGGCTCCGCACCGACGTCTTCCTAACGTTCGGCGGGAAGGCGGCGACACTCCTCCTCGGTCTCGCCATGGCGACGGTGATCGCGCGCCAGCTCGGGGCCTCCGGCCAGGGCATCTTCGCCGTCGCCTACAGCCTGACCCTGCTCCTCGTCCAGGTGGGCGGCCTCGGCATCACGGCCGCGAATCCGTATTTCGTGGCGCGGGAGTCGCCGAGCCTCCCCCGGATCGTCGGCAATTCCATCTGGCTCGCCGTGGTGCTCGGCGTCCTTCTCGCCGCCGCAGGTGCCGCTCTCAAGCTCGCGGCGCCAGGCGCGATCGCCGGCCTCGGCTGGACTCCGCTTCTGATCACCCTCGCGGCGGTCCCCGGTGCGCTCGCCGCCCTCTTTCTCCAGAGCATCCTGCTTGGCGAAGGCCGAATGCTGGCCTACAACACCGTCGAGGTCGTGCAGATGGCCGCCTCGCTCGCGGCGATGGTCGCTGGCTTCGTCTTTCTCGACATGAGGATTGCCGGCGTGCTCGCCGTGCTCGCCGTCAGCCGTTACGCGGGCGCCTGCGCCTACTTCGCGCTCCTGAAGGTGCATGGGCCGATTCTTCGCCTCCCGGACCTCCAGCTCGTGCGCCGGATGCTCGCGTATGGCTTCCGCGTCTACCTGGCCCTGCTCATGTCCCTGCTCGTCATCCGGCTCGACCTCTTGCTCGTGAACTCGTTCCTCGGCTCGACCGAGGCCGGCCTCTATTCGGTCGCGGCGACTCTGGCGGACGGGATGTTCGTCCTGCCGATGGTTGTCGGGCTCAACCTCTTTCCGCGAGTCGCGAGGGGCAATCCAATCGAGGCGACGGCCGAGGTGTTCCGTTCGATCGCGGTCCTGTACGGGATCGTTTGCCTAGTCACAATCCCGGTGGCGGGCCTCGCGATTCAGACCTTCTTCGGCGACGAGTTCAAGGGCGCGACCTCGCTGTACTACTGGCTCCTGCCGGGCATCTATAGCCTCGGAATGTTGACGATCCTGTCGCAGCATTTCGTGGGGCGAGGGTTCCCACCCCAGGCTGTGCGGATCTGGTTCGTCGGGCTCGCCCTCAACGTCGTGCTCAACTTGGCCTTCCTGCCCGGCCGGGGAGCATGGGTGGCGGCGCTCACCTCGAGTGTCACCTACGCTGTACTGCTTCTCCTCTTCATGTGGCTCTTCGCGCGCGAGGCCGGAGGCTTCGGCGCCATGCGCCCCAGTCCCGGCGAGGTCGTCCGCTTCGTCCGGGTCGCGCTCTCTCGGGGTTGATGGAGCTCCTTCCCCGCGAGAACATCTATGGGCACCAGCAACGGCTGCTCTGGCTCCGCGACCATCTCCGCCGCGAGGACCGAGCGGTCGAGTTCGGCTGCGGCACGGGCCGACTGATCACGCTTCCTCTAAGGGCGTGGGGCTACGACGTGACGGGAGTCGACCTCGACGATGAGAGCATCAAACACGGGCGCGGGCTGCTGCGCGAGGCCGGGCTCGAGACCGAGGCCCTCCAAGCCGTCGACCTCAAGGAGCTCCCCGGCCCATTTGACGCCGTCATTGCCTCAGAGATCCTCGAGCATCTCGACGACGACGAGCTCAGGGACTCGCTCGAGCTGATCCGGGAGCGGTTGGTTCCGGGTGGCAGGCTGCTCGTGACGACTCCGAACGGCTATAGCCTCTTCGAGCTCGAGAACCTGCTCTGGTACCGCACCGGAATCGATTGGCTCTACCGGCAAACGCGCTCGAGGGGCCTCGGGCGGCGGCTGCGACGGTTGAAGGCACGCCATGCGGACTGGAGCGAGGCGCCCGAGCCCATGACCCTCGCGGACTCGCCTCACAAGCAGCGCTTTACCTGGCGCTCGATTCAGGAGATTCTCGCCCGTGCCGACTTCGAGATCGTGGAGGCGCGGGGGGCCATCCTCTTCTGCGGACCGTTCACAGATCTTGCATTTTCCGGGCTGCCCCGCGTGATGGAGGTGAACAAACGGCTGGGCCGCAAATTGCCCCGGCTCGCCTCGGACTTCTACATCGCAGCGGTCAAGCGGGACTAGAAGCCTTACGGCCCCGCACAACGAGGTTCCAGCCGAGCAGGTCGCCGGTCATCCTCGCGAGCGGGCCGGCGATCTGATCGTCGTAAGACGTCCTCACCTTGTCGATCCGAAGATCCGTCAGCCTTGAGAAGAGGCGATGCAGCTCTCGCTTGGTGAAACCCTTCGTGCCCTCGCTCTCCATATGCGCGGCGAGCACACCCGCGAGGCTACGCCAGGGCCGGCCCGCGAGCAGCGCATGACGGACCCATAATCCGTACGAGACCCAGGAGTGCCGCGCGTAGAGCATCACGCAAGCATCGCCTCCGGGTCGCAGGACTCGAATCGCCTCGGCGATCGCCTTGCCGGTATCGGGCGTGTGGTGGAGGACGCCCCAGGAGTAGACGAAATCGAATGAACCATCGTCGAAGGGAAGGTTCTCCGCGTCGGCGGTCTGCACGCTCCCCTCGAGCCCCTCCAGCGCCAGTCGTCGCCGCACGAGCTGGACGGCGTGCTCGGTGAGGTCGACTCCGGTTGCAATCGCGCCCGCGCGCGCGAACCGGACGAAGTCGGTGCCGAGCCCGACGCCGATTTCGAGCACCCGCTTTCCCTGTGCTTCGTCAAAGGCCGCGAACTCCAGGATGTATGGATCGAGCTGGTCCCGCGTTCGTTCGACTTCGGCGAAGTACTCAGGAGTGCCCTCGGGGGTCGCCGTATGCTCGGCGCCGCACGGCTCCTCCTCCCAGAAATCCCGGACGCGCTCCTTCTGATCTACTGCTGGCGGCGTCGTGGACACCGTTTCGGACTCTACTAATCGCGGCAACGACGACATCACCGCCGTCATCACCTCGTACAACTACGGCCGCTATCTTCCCGAGGCGGTCGAGAGCGCTCTCCGCGAGGGCGCCCGTGTGGTCGTCGTCGACGACGGCTCCACGGAGCCGCTACCCGAGCTTCCCGACGAAGTCGCTCTTGTTCGCCAGCAGAACCAGGGTGTGGCGCGCGCCCGGAACGCAGGGCTCGCCCGCGCGCAGACGGCGTACGTCATCGTCCTCGACGCTGACGACCGGCTTGCGCCCGGAGCGCTGGGTGCTCTGCGCGCACCGCTGGACAGCGATGCCAAGCTCGGCTTCGCCTACGGCCGGATGCGGTTCTTCGGCGACTGGGAGGGAGAGCTGCATTTCCCGCCGTACGATCCGTACGCGTTGCTCTACCGGCACACGATCGGGCTTAGCGCGCTCGCGCGGAGGGAGGTCTTCGCGCAGACGGGCGGTTTCGATCCCGCATTCGAGCAGTACGAGGACTGGGAGCTGTGGGTAAACGCGCTGGCGCACGGCTGGCAGGGACGACAGGTCGGCGCGGTGACCGTGGAGTACCGCCGGCACGAAGGTTCGAAGCAGGTCCGCGACCGTCGTGCCTATCGCAAGGCGTTCCGGCAACTGCGGGAGAAGCACGCCGACCTCTATCGCCATCCGCCGACAGGCCTCAGCTGGCTCCGACGCCCGTGGTACCGCTTCTTCTGGGGTTACAGGCCGGTTCCGGCGGCGCTCGAGACCGCCCTTCATCGCCGGCACTGGCGGAAATAGCGTCAAGCAGGCGCAACTCGAAGCCGATAGAGGTTCTATGCGGAAAGCCGCAATCGTCCCTGCGTACAACGAGGCGGGCTCAATCGGCGCAGTCGTCGCGGAGATCCGCGGGGCCGACCCTGAGCTCGAGGTCGTCGTCGTCGACGACGGCTCGACCGACGCGACCGCGGAGCTCGCAGCGAGTGCGGGTGCGACCGTGCTGCGCCTGCCCTACAACCTCGGCATCGGCGCCGCGGTGCAGACCGGGCTCCAATACGCGAGCGAGAACGAATTCGACCTCGCCGTCCAGATCGATGGCGACGGCCAGCACGACGCGCGCGAGCTGGCGCAGCTGTTGGCGCCGATCGTCTCGGGCGAGGCCGACATCGTCGTCGGCACTCGTTTCGCGGGCGCCCGCTTCTACCGGCCTTCAGTCGCCCGCCGGCTGGGCATCGCCCTCTTCGCAGGGCTCGTCTCGCTGATCGTCCGCCAGCGGGTGACAGACACGACCTCCGGTTTCCGAGCGATGAACCGGCGCGGCATCCGCCTCTTTGCCTCGGACTATCCGCACGATTATCCGGAGGTCGAGGCCACGGTCCTCGTCTTCCGGCACCGGCTCCGGATGGTCGAGGTCCCCGTCGCGATGCGGCAGCGCGAGACGGGCCGCTCGTCGATCACCGTCTTTCGCTCGCTCTACTACATGGGCAAGGTCTCGCTCGCGCTCTTCGTCGGGCTGCTCCGACCTCGTCCCGCCGCCGGATGATCGAGACCCGCCTCACGTTCGTGGCCGCGGTCGCGGTCATCGTCGTGCTCGCCGTGATCGTCGAGCTCATCCGCCGCCACCGCCTCCAGGAGCGCTACGCGCTCCTCTGGATCGCGACAGGCGGAGTCATGCTCGTGCTCGCCATCTGGCGCCAGGCCCTCGACGGCTTCGCCCACCTGGTCGGCGTCGCCTATCCGCCCTCGGCTCTCTTCATGGTCGCAGGGCTGTTCGTCTTCGTCGTCCTGCTTCACTACTCGACGGTTCTCTCGCGCCTCTCCGACCAGAACAAGACGCTGGCGCAGAAGATCGCGCTCCTCGAGCAGCGGTTGCGCGAGAACGACGAGCGCCGACCGCGGCGCGTCGCTTAACAGCTCCGCATTGGGAGGCTGCTAGGGTCGCCCGCGTGGCTGGACCGATCCTCATCACCGGTCCCCAGGGCTTTGTCGGTCGCCATTTGCAGGCACAACTCGGCGGCCGGGGTTTGCCGGTAGACGTCGACGTGACAGACGCGAAGGCGGTTGCGCGTGCCGTCGCCGCGAGCGCGCCGGAGGCCGTCGTGCACCTCGCTGCGAGGTCGTCGGTCGCGGACTCGTGGGGAGAGACGAGCGAGGTGTGGCGCGTAAACGTCCTGGGAACCGTCAACGTGCTCGAGGCGGTCCGCGCCGAGGCGCCTCAGGCTCGGGTGCTCATGGTTTCGACCGGCGAGGTCTACGGCCGAGCCGAGGAGCTACCGACTCCGGAGGAGAGCCCGATTGCCCCGCTTTCTCCCTACGCCGCGTCGAAGGCCGCCGCCGAGCTGGCCTGCGGCACGTCGAATGTCGACGTCGTCGTCACGCGGGCGTTTCAGCACGAGGGCCCCGGCCGCGACGAACGCTTTGCGATCGGTTCCTGGACACGTCAGATCGCGCGGCTCGAGGAGGCCGGCGGCGGCACGCTCCAGGTCGGTGACCTCTCCTCTCGCCGCGACATCACGGATGTCCGCGACGTTTGCCGGGCATACGAGCTGCTGCTCGACCGGGCCGTCTCTGCAGGCATCTACAACGTCGCCTCCGGAAGAATGGTGTCGATGCGGGAGGTGCTCGATCTACTCGTCGCCGGCGCGCGCTGCTCGATCGAGATCGAGGTCGATCCGGCGCGGAGCCGCCCGACCGATCTCCCCGCGATCTGCGGCGACGCATCGAAGCTGCGGGCGGCGACCGGCTGGACTCCGACGATTCCTCTCGAGCAGACGTTGGCCGACGCGCTCGAAGCAGCCCGAGAGGCCGTGTCAGAGACGATGACGAGCGTATGAGCGGCAAGCGGGCGTTGATCACCGGCATCACTGGCCAGGACGGGTCCTACCTGGCGGAGTTTCTCCTCGACAAGGGCTATGAGGTGCACGGAATGGTGCGTCGCTCCTCGACGGAGAACTTCGAGCGCATCGATCACTTGACCGACCGCCTCTCGCTCATCCAGGCCGACCTGCTCGACCCCACGTCACTTGTCGAGGCCCTCGAAGAGGCACAGCCCGCAGAGGTCTACAACCTCGGGGCGCAAAGCTTCGTTCCAACCTCCTGGAAGCAGCCCGTGCTGACGGCCGAGTTCACGGCGGTCGGCGTGACGCGGCTGCTCGAGGCGATCCGGCGCGTCGACGTCGGCATCCGCTTCTATCAGGCGTCCTCGTCCGAGATGTTCGGGAAGGTCCGCGAGGCTCCCCAGAACGAGCAGACGCCTTTCTACCCCCGGTCGCCTTACGGAGTGGCCAAGGCGTACGCGCACTTCATCACCGTCAACTACCGCGAGTCGTACGGCCTGTTCGCGAGCTCCGGAATCCTCTTCAACCACGAGAGCCCGCGCCGGGGCCTGGAATTCGTGACCCGCAAGATCTCGGACGGCGTCGCACGCATCAAGCTCGGCCTCGCGGACGAGCTACGGCTCGGGAATCTCGAGGCGAAGCGAGATTGGGGCTACGCGGGAGACTACGTCGAGGCCATGTGGCTCATGCTTCAGACGGACGAGCCGGAGGACTACGTGATCGCGACTGGGCAGGAGCACTCCGTGCAGGAGTGCGCGGAGATCGCCTTCGAGCACGCGGGGCTCGATCCCGATAGTCACGTCGTTGTCGACCCGGAGTTCCTGCGTCCCGCAGAGGTCGATCACCTCGTCGGCGATGCTTCGAAGGCGCGCGAGAAGCTTGGCTGGGAGCCGCGTGTGAGCTTCCGCGAGCTGGTCGAGATGATGGTCGACGCGGACCTCGACCGACTTACGGCTGCGGCCGACCGGCGCGAGCTCGCCTAGCGTCCGGCGACCTCGGTGAGCGCGGCAAGCCAGGTGTCGCGGGCATGGTCCCGACTGTACTTCGCCCGCACGTAGCGTCGTCCCTGTGCGCCGATCGTCTCCGCGAGCGGCTTTGCCTGCGCGAGGAAATCGAGCATTCCCCGGTATTCGTCCGCGTTCGAATACCAGAGCCCGCCGCCAGCCCGACGCGATTGGCCGACAAGCACTGGCGAGAGGGCGTTCGAGAGTGTCGGCCGTCCGTGTGACCAGGCCTCGAGCTGCGAGAAGGAGAGGCTTTCGTGGGGCGAGGGGCAGACGACGACATCGGCTCCTGCGATCGCATCGTGCTTGAGCTCCTCGGAAACGAAGCCGAGCGAGTGGAACCCGTCGGCCGCGGGCAGCCGCACCTCGCCCCCGCCCACGAGGACGAGGTCGAGCCCGTC
>DASWDJ010000061.1:0-1525 GCA_036395295.1 Gaiellaceae bacterium
CTACAACTTCACCGGCACCGTCCCCAACGTCGAGGCCTCGAACGACACCACCTACGGGGCACTAAAGCTCGTCCTGCATGCGAACAGCTATGACTTCCAGTTCGTTCGGGCAGCCGGTGGATCGTTCACCGACTCGGGCTCCGGAACGTGCCACTAGATCGCGTTTAGCTTCCAGGTCGATCACTTCTGCCCGGCTCGGGCATCGAGACCCACACCTTCTCGCCTTTGAACAACTTCCGTCCCGAATCCCACGGGAAGAAGATGACGACGCGGAACTCGATGCGCTCCCCGCTCGCCGGGTAATCGAGCCAGTCCACCTCGTGCGTCGCGGTGACCCGAGCCGCCTCGCAGACGCCCTGTGGGCCGATGACGATGTCGGTCAGCTCGAAGTCGATGTCCGGGAAGGCGGCGAGCAGCGCTCCGTAGAAGCGGGCGGCACCCTCATGCCCACGCCAGACGTGGCTCGTGCGGACGAGCTCGTAGACGCAGTCCTCGGTCAGAGTCGCGAGCAGCCCGGCGATGTCTCGCCGGTCCTCGGCGAGGGAATGACGCTTCCAGAGCTCTCGGATCTCCGTGTACTCGGCGGGGTCGACCTCGCGGCGCAGCAGCTCGCGTACGTCCGTCACTGAGGCACCGCTTGCGGTGCCGCCCTCAGGACACGCGGCCTAGGCATCGCTTGCGATGCGGTCTGTAGGCCATGCCGGCTTGCCGGCGTGGCCGTCTGCCTCCCGCGTGTCCGTCTGAACTGACCGGTCGATCCAATTGCAGTTACCACACCACCGCCTCTAGGCTCCACGGGAATGGCAGCAAAGGTTGCCCAGGACACGCTCTCGGCGTCGTGGCTCGCCTCCCGTCTCGCGGTCGAGCCTCTCCGCCTGGAGGCGATGCGCCGGGCCGGCGAGCTGATCGCCTTCCGGCCGGCGGGGGCGCACGAGCACTACTACCCGCTCTGGCAGTTCGACGAGAGCTGGCAACCGCTTCCGATCGTGCCACGCCTCGTGCAGGAGGCCCGGCAGCGCGGATTGCGCGAGAACCGCCTCTACGAAGTCCTGACCGCGCGTTCGGGCATCGCCGGCGGCCGCCGGGTCGCCGATGGGCTGCGCGAGGGCCGCTCCGATCATGTCCTCGAGGCGATCCGCCTGGCCCGTCCGTAGCTCCGACGCTAGTCCTCTTCGCGCCGGCGCGCTCCGGCGAGCTCCTCGAGCGTGGCGGGGTCGATCTGGTCGGCCCCGATCTCGACGATTTTCGCCGGGGTGACGGCCCGGAGGGTCGCGGTGCGTTTTCCACCCTCCACAACGGCCCGCTCACCGAGGATCGCGCCGGGGCCGATCTCGGCGACGGTCTCGCCGTCGACCTCGGCGGCGAGCACTCCGTCGACGATGAGATAGAGCTCGTTGCCTGTCTCGCCCTGCTCGACGAGCGTTTCGTCGATCTCGAGTCGTCGCGGCTTCGACGCCGTCCCCTCGCGCATGATCGAGCGCGAGAGCTCACGTTCCAGCGCGGACTCGACCTCGGTCACGAACGC
>DASWDJ010000062.1:0-7215 GCA_036395295.1 Gaiellaceae bacterium
CGCAGCCGCGTCGGTCATCAGCGTGCGCGTGACGATCGGAGTGACGTCGAGCCCACCGGGATCGTCGGCCTCGTCGATCACGAGCGCATCGATCAAGCCCTTGTAACAGTCTGCAACGTGCTTCGGTTCCGTCCCGCCCGCTAAGCGCGCAAGCATTCGATCGGCGGGCCCCTTGACGGTGCCGCCTCCGATCAGCGGGCTGACGGCGACTGCAGGCGCCCGGCGCTGCTCGAGGGCGGCACGGATCGAGGGGACGGCGAGGATCGGCCCGATGCTCAGGTAGGGATTGCTGGGTGCGAGCGCGATCAGGTCCGCGGCCTCGAGCGCCTCCAGCACCCCCGGCGCCGCTTGCGCGTCGCCCTCGTACCGGACGCCCGTCACCTCATCGCGGTGGCCGCGGCCGACGTACCAATCCTGGAAAGGGAAATCGCCCGCGGGAGTCTCCACCCACGTGCGGAGCATGTCGTCCGTCGCCGGCAGCAACGCCGCCTCGACCCCGAGCGCGGCCGCAAGGCGCTTCGTCACGGCCGAAAGCGGCTCGCCGATGCGCAGCGCCTGCGTGCGAACGAGATGGAGCCCGAGATCGCGATCGCCGAGCTGGAACCAGCTCTCGCCCCCGAGAGCCGCCACGGTGTCGAGCGCATTCCAGGTCTCGTCCTTGCGCCCCCAGCCACGCTCCTCGTCGCCAAGGCCCGTGAGCGAGTAGAGGATCGAATCGAGGTCGGGCGAGATGTGCAGGCCGAGGATCTCGGTGTCGTCGCCGACGTTGCCGACGATCGTCACGTCCTCGGCGTTCGCGGCCAGTGCCCTCGCAAAGCGCGCGCCGCCGAAGCCGCCGGCGAGAACGACGACTTTCATCCGAGCGCCGCCCGGGTGTGCGGCCCGACGCGGTCACCGAGCCGAGCCAGATCGTCCAGGGTGTCCACATCGTCTGCGAGGTTCGGGCGGAAGACGACGGCGGACGGAACTCCGAGCTGGGAGGCGTGCGCGCGGAACTCCTCGGCACTCCCCGGTCCGTAGAGCGGCGCGAAGAGAGCCGGGCCGGCCAGCGCGAGCGCATTCGTCGTCCCGTCGCCGGCGGGAGCGACCGCGAGCCCGTTCTCGGGCAGCGCCTCGAGGAGCGCGCGCACGTCGTCGGGCATGAGACAGGGCAGGTCGGCGTTCACGACCGCCACCACACCCGCCAGCGGCTCGAGCGCCTCCTGCACGGCTTCCGCCTGGCTCTCTTCGGCATCTGCGACGATCGTCTCACCAACAGCTCGACAGGCGGTCAGGACGTCCTCGAGCATCGCGAGCGCGAGCGCCTCTCTGCCGTCTGCGTCGATGCGTGTCTTGCCCGCCCGAAAGGGAACCACGATGGAGGGCATGTCCAGCAGAGCGTATCCCGCACTCGACAACGCAGAGATTGCCGACCGGCTCGAGAGCCTAGCCTCGCTGCTCGATCTCGCCGGAGCGAGCTACTACACGGCGCGGGCCTACCGGCGCGCCGCGGAGCTCATCCGGGAGACGAAGGCGCCGATCGCCGACCTCGTTCGCGCCGGGCGCGTCCGCGAGCTGCGGGGGATCGGGCCAGGGATCGAGGCGAGGCTCCGCGAGCTCGTCGAGACCGGGCGGATCGCGGAGCTGGACGAGCTCGAAAGCGAGGTCTCGCCCGAGCTCGTCGGGCTGGGCCGGTTCCTGGGCCTCGGGCCGAAGCGGGCGGTCGAGATCGGGCGGGCGCTGGGCGTGCGAACGGCGGAGGAGTTTCGAGCGGCGGCAGCCGAGGGACGACTCGCAGGCGTACCGGGGATCGGGCCGAAGACCGAAGCCAAGCTGCTGGCGGCGCTCGAACGCGAGCAGCTGCCCAGCCGCCGCCGCGGGATGCTCCTCAATCGGGCCCGTGCCCTCCTCGAAGGGATCGCCGAGCCGCTCGGCGGCGAGGTCGCAGGCGACCCCCGCCGGTGGCGCGACGCGTCAGAGGAGTTCGCGGTCGTCTGCGCGGCGGCACGTCCAAAGCCGGTGCTCGAGCGGTTCGAGCGCCTGCCGCAGATCGTTGGAGTCGTGGAGCGCGAGACGCGGCGGGCGCTCGGCGTCACCGTTGAGGGCGTCCCCGTCGAGCTCGTCGTCGCCGAGCCGAAGCGCTTTGGCACCGCGCTCCTGCGCACCACGGGCTCGCGGGAGTACGTGGAGGCGCTCGAGCCGCTACCGGACGGCCCCGACGAGGAGTCGGTCTACCGAGCGTTCGGGATCCCATACTGCCCGCCCGAGCTGCGCGAACACCCTTTCCGCGGCGAGCCACCGCCGCTCGTCGAGCTCGGCGAGATCCGCGGCGACCTACACGTCCACTCGACCTGGTCGGACGGGAAGGCGAGCGTGCTCGAGATGAGCGAGGCGGCCCGCGACCGCGGCTACGAGTACCTGGCGATCTGTGACCACACGCGGAACGTGCGGGTCGTGCCGGGCCTCGACGCGGACGACGTGCGGCGCCAGGGTGAGGAGATCGCGGAGGTGAACGAGCGGCTCGCGCCGTTTCGGGTGCTCCGCGGAATCGAGTGCGACATCCTCCCAGACGGATCGCTCGACCTTCCGGACGACGTGCTCGCGGAGCTCGACTGGGTGATGGCAAGCGTCCATGCGGGGCAGCGCGCGCCGAAGGACGAGCTGACCCGGAGGACGATCGAGGCCATGTGCCACCCGGCCGTGCGGGGCCTCAGCCACCCGAAGGGGCGCATCATCAACCACCGGCCGGAGAATGCGCTCGACCTCGAGCGCGTGTTCGAGGTCGCGCTCGAGTTGGGCACGGCGATCGAGACGAACGGCCTCCCCGACCGGCTCGACCTGCGCGACGAGTACGTGCGGCTAGCCGTCGAGGCCGGTGTCCCGGTCCTGTGCTCGACGGATGCGCACTCGGTGCGAGGCCTCGGCAACATGCGCCTCTCGGTCGCAACGGCGCGGCGAGGGTGGGCCACGGCGGCGGACGTCCTGAACACGCGCCCCCTGTCCGAAATCGTCAGCCCTTAGGGGGCCGGCCGCAGGCCACCCACCGGTTTCAACCTATCGGAGAATCACGCGCGTGTCAGCAACCAAAGCGCGACGAAAGTGGGACACCCGCTACGGGCTGGCGACGGTGCCCGGGCCCGTCGTCGTCCACTCGCGCACCTCGTACCAGTGGGTCTCGCGCAGCGCCTCCGCCACCTTCGGATCGGTGTGCTGCGCGTAGAACACGTTGTGGTCGAGGTCGGCGCAGATGGCGACGGCCTCGAGGGGGACGTCGGGCAGGTTCACGAGCGCCTCCGCGGGAAGCTTCGCCTCGGCGACCGTGTAGTGCTTGAACTGGAGGTCGGGCGCGATCTCCGTCAGCTCCGGCCAGTCCGGACATGTTCTTGAGCTCACCGGGCTTCCACCTTTCGTTCCACCTTCGCAAGCGACCACTCACCCTCGAAGCGCACCACGCCCCGAGCCTCGTCGGAGGGTGCGACCTTGAAGCGCTCCACGGTATCCATTCGATGGTATCGGCGCGTGCCCTCTGCATTCGCAAGGCTGATGCCGAGCTGGAACTCCCCTTCGCCGAGCGGAAGTCGCTCGACGGAGAACCGCAGCTCGTGCCGGCCGGGCGAGCCGTCCCAGCCCAGCTCGCCCAAGTCCCGCTGGTTGGCGCCAAGCAGGGAGCCGCTTGAGTCGCGCACCTCGAGTGACAGCTGAGGCGGAGGGATGGGTTTCTCGCCGACGAGCTGGAGCGTGATCGTTACCGGCTCGCCCGACAAGAAGCGCGAACGCGGCTCACCGTCGGCGCCCGCCAACGTCACATCGACCACTCGAGCCTCGCCGGTGCCCCACTCCCGCAGTCCGGCGCCCATCTCCTCGGGCGTCTCCTCCGAGGCCAAGAGCGCGTGGTAGCGCTTGAGCGCCTCGGTCGTCTCGCCGTCGTACTCGACCCGACCCTTGCTGAGGAAGAGCGCACGCTCACAGAGCCGCTCGACGGCAGAGGCGGAGTGCGAGACGAAGCAGAGGGTCCCGCCTCGCTCCTTGAACTCGAACACCTTGGCGACGCACTTGCGCTGGAATGCCTCGTCTCCGACTGCAAAGACCTCGTCGAGGAGCAGGATGTCGGCATTGACGTGCACAGCGATCGCGAAGCCGAGCCGCATGTGCATGCCCGAGCTGTAGGTGCGCACGGGAAGATCGATGAAGCGCTCGAGCTCCGCGAAGGCGACGATCTCATCCATGCGCTCGCGGACGTAACGACGCTTGAGCCCGTAGATCGAACCGCTCAGGAAGATGTTCTCGCGGCCCGTGAAGTCGGGATGGAAGCCGGCGCCGAGCTCGAGCAGGGAGCCGACCGAGCCTCCGACCTCGAGCCGGCCGCTCGTCGGCGCGAAGATGCCGGCGATCAGCCTGAGCAGCGTGGTCTTGCCGGAGCCGTTGCGGCCGACGAAGCCGACCGACGCGCCGGGCTCGATCCCAAACGAGAGGTCCCGCACTGCCCAGATCTCCTGGGTCTTGAGGATCCCTCGCCGCACGATCGCCTCCTTCAATGTGAGGTTCCGGTGCGGGTTAACGCGAAAGCGGCGGCTCACGCCTTCGGCCAGGATCTGTCCAGGCTTCATCGAACCGAGGGTACTGAAACGGTCTGCCGCACCAGCTCGGCCAGCCCGCGGATGAAGGCGAGATCGTCGTTCAACGAGTCGATGCGCTCGAGGTCGAGGCCGAGCTCGGCTGCCCGCTCGATCGCCTCGACGTCGAGGTCCCACAGGATCTCGAGATGGTCGGAGACGAACCCGATCGGGCAGACGAGCACTTGCTCGACGCCCTTCGCCTGGAGCGTGTCGAGCTCGTCGAGGATGTCCGGCCCGAGCCACGGCTCGCCGGTCGGGCTCTCGCTCTGGAAGGCGAACGACCAGGAGTCCAGCGCGGCGCGCTCCGCCACGAGCCGAGACGTCTCGAGGAGCTGGTCGCGATAGGGATCGCCGTCGTCGAGGATCCGCGCTGGCAGGCTGTGCGCGGTGAAGACGACGTGCGCCTCGGAATCGCGCACGCGGTCGGCGAGCACGTCGAGGTACGGCTCGTGCGTGTGCCAGCTCTCGACGAACCGCAGCTCGGCCCGACCCTGGAGCGCCTGCTCGATTCGCTCGCGGTAGCCCTGGACGGAGAGCCGCGAGTAGTGCGGAGCCAGGACGAGCCCGACGATCGTGTCGGCACCACCCGCGAGCGCCTGTTCGATTGCCTCGGCGATTCGAGGCCGCCAGTGCTTCATCCCGACGAACACAGGCAGTCCAAGCTCTCCCTCGAGCGCTGCCCGCTGAGCCTCCGTCGCGTCGTCGAGCGGCGAACGGCCTCCGATCCGCCGGTAGCGCTCGGTCAGTTCCTCGACTGCCGCGTCCGAGACGGGCCGGCCTTCGCGGATGTCCTCCAGATAGGGCCGGATGTCCTCTGCGCGCGAGGGGCTTCCGTACGCCATGAGGATGACGGCGGGCTTCACGCGGCAACCGACGCAGTGCGCTCCCGGACGAGCTCGACAAGGCGCCCAAGGTCGGCCGGATCCGTGTCGGGCATGACGCCGTGGCCGAGATTGAAGACGTGGCCCGGGAGGCCACCGGCGGCGTCCAGAATCGCGAAAGCCTCCTCGCGAACGCGCTCGAAGGGGCCGAGCAGCAGAGCCGGGTCGAGGTTTCCCTGAACACCGCGATCCCGGCCGACGCGGTCCCACCCTTCGTCCAGCGGGACCCGCCAGTCGAGGCCGATCACATCGCCGCCGGTCTCGGCCATCGTCTCGAGCAGGTGGGCAGTGCCGGTGCCGAAATGAATCGTCGGCGCATCGACGGCCTCGAGAATCCGCTTCGAGTACGGGGCGACGAACTCGAGATAGTCGTCACGGGAGAGAGCGCCGATCCAGGAGTCGAAGAGCTGGATCACATCCGCGCCCGCAGCGACCTTTGCGCGCACGTAGCGGATGAAGGTCTCGGTCAGCTTCTCGCAGAGCCCGTGCCAGACCTCGGGCGCGCCGTACATGCACCGCTTCGTCTGGGCGAACTCGCGGGTCGGCTTTCCTTCGACTAGATACCCGGCAACTGTGAACGGGCCGCCGGAGAAGCCGATCACTGCACGCTCAGGCTCGAGCTCGGCCCGCACGAGCCGAACCGCGTCGAGGATGAAAGGAACCGCTTCCTCGGGCTCGGGAATGCTTAACGCTTCGACGTCGGCCACGGTCCGAACCGGCCGCTCGACGACCGGGCCGACGCTCTCCACGAGCTCGACGTCGATCCCCATACCGAGCACGGGGAGCATGATGTCCGCGAACATGACCGCAGCGTCGACCCCGTGCACCCGCACGGGCTCGAGCGTTACCTGAGCGCAGAGCTCGGGCTGACGGCACACCTCGAAGAGGCTGTGTCGCTGGCGGATCTCGCGGTACCCCGGGAGGGACCGACCGGCCTGGCGCATGAACCACACAGGCGTCCGCTCGACAGGCTCCAGTCGGCAGGCTCGGAGGAGAAGCGGCGCGGGCACGAGGGCTTAGAGCTTAGAGCCGGTGCTTCACCTGGCGCGCCTGGGGCGAGGCTCACCTCGGCGGATTCGCGAGTTCCTCGCCCTTGAGGCCGGCTCGGCGCCGACGGCGCTAATTCTGGTGCGAGCGCCGCCTCCTCCGACCCCTTGCTTCGTCGCGACCAGCGCATACTCACCCTGCGTGACTCGATCCTCGTCGAGCTCGCCGGTCCCCGCCGGAAAGACGATCAGACCGTCCTCGAACCCGTGGACTCGGGCCAGCGCCGCCGCGACCTCGGGGAAGATCGGGTTCCGGTGCGTGGGATCGACCCAGAAGGCCTTCAGCGCAGGGATCGAGTGTGGATTGACAGTCTCGGCGATGAAGACCCCTCCGGGCGCCAGCCTGTCCCGGACGAGGCCGAAGAAGCGCACGAGCGCCTCATACGACATGTGCTCGATGACCTGAGCCGCGAAGATCGCTCCGAAGGAATCATCGGGCTGCGCCTCGAGATAGGCGTTGGCGTCTACAAGCTCGACCTCATGCCCCTTCTTGCGGCAATGGGCCACCATGCCTTCGTTGATGTCGATGCCGCTTGCCTCGACGCCGGCCTCCGCAAGCAGGTCGAGAAACTCTCCGCGACCACAACCGACATCGAGTACCGGCTGACGAGTCCCGATGAGGTCCAAGTACACACGCTGGCGCTCTCGGATGAACTCCTCCGGACCGCGGAAGATGTCCTCGAAGCCTCGGTA
>DASWDJ010000063.1:0-21028 GCA_036395295.1 Gaiellaceae bacterium
GGCGCCTGGCCCGCGATCACGCGGCGCCAGAGCCCACCCTCGCCCTTGCCAAGGCTTCTAGCCTTGGCCGCGGACGAGTGCGACCTCTGGCTTGGTGCTCGCGACCCAGGCATCCGGCAGCGTCACCGGGAGGCTCACTAATGGCTCGAATTGCAGGAGTAAACCTTCCCCGTGAGAAGCGCCTCGAGGTTGCGCTCACGTACATCTTCGGCATCGGCCGGTCGACTTCGCGACACGTCGCTGCGGATCTCGGGATCTCGCTGGACACGAAGGTCAGCGATTTGACCGACGGCGAGATCACCAAGCTGCGGGACTACATCGACACGAACCTCCAGGTCGAAGGTGACCTGCGCCGCGAGCGCCAGCAGGCGATCAAGCGGCTGGGCGAGATCGGTGCGTATCGCGGCGTTCGCCATCGTCGGGGCCTGCCGGTGAACGGCCAGCGGACGAAGACGAACGCGCGCACGCGCAAGGGCCCGAAGAAGACGGTCGGCCGCGGTAAGAAGGCGCCGAGCAAGACGTAGTGGCTCCTCCTCGACGACAAGCAGGGCGAGGGCGCACGAGGCGCCGCGTCCGCAAGAACATCGCCATCGGCCAGGCGCACATCAAGACGTCGTTCAACAACACGATTGTCACGCTCACCGACACGGACGGGAACGTGATCGTCTGGGAGTCGGCGGGCTCGGCGGGCTTCAAGGGCTCGCGGAAGTCGACGCCGTTCGCCGCGCAGGTGACGGCCGACTCGTGCGCCCGCAAGGGCATGGAGCACGGCCTGCAGAAGGTCGAGGTCTTCGTCAAGGGCCCCGGCTCCGGCCGCGAGACGGCCATCCGCTCGCTGCAGGCGGCCGGCCTCGAGATCCTGGGCGTCAAGGACGTCACTCCGCAGGCCCACAACGGCGTGCGACCTCGGAAGAGGAGGCGTGTCTAGTGGCGAGAGACCGCTCCCCCAAGTGCAAGCAGTGCCGCCGCGAAGGCATGAAGCTCTTCCTCAAGGGCGAGCGCTGCCTGACCGAGAAGTGCGCGATCGAGCGCCGCAGCTACCCGCCGGGCGAGCACGGGCGCGGTCGCATCAAGCAGTCGGAATACCTGCTCCAGCTGCGCGAGAAGCAAAAGGCGCGCCGGTACTACGGACTGCTCGAGAAGCAGTTCCGCACGTACTACGCGAAGGCCGCGAAAGGCTCGGGCATCACCGGCGAGGAGCTCCTGCGCATGCTCGAGACGCGGCTCGACAACGTCGTCTACCGGCTCGGCTTCGCCGCGTCGCGCGCCCAGGCCCGCCAGCTCGCCCGCCACGGGCATTTCCACGTCAACGGGCGCCGCGTGAACATCCCGAGCTACCAGGTTCGGCCGGACGACATCGTCACGATGGCGCCGGGCAGCTCGGCGGAGCAGGTGATTCGCGACGCCACCGATCTCACCGCCTCCGTTGCGCCCTGGCTCCAGGCCGACCACGAAGCACTGACGGGGAAGATCCTCAAGCTTCCGGAGCGCACCGAGATCGACACCCCGGTCCAGGAATCTCTCATCGTCGAGCTCTACTCGAAATAGAAAGGAACGCATGGCAACAAGAACGCTGATGGACTTCCAGGTGCCGCGAATCGTCCACGAGGAAGTGGACGAGCAGCGCGGCCGATTCACGATCGAGCCGCTCGACCGCGGCTTCGGCTACACGTTCGGCAACTCGCTGCGCCGCGTGCTGCTCTCGTCGCTCGAGGGCGCCGCCGTCACCTCGGTCAAGCTCGAGGGCGTCGCGCACGAGTTCACAACGCTTCCGGGCGTGAAGGAGGACGTGACCGACATCATCCTGGCGCTCAAGAACATGATCTGCCGGCTCCACGGCGAGTCGCCCGAGGTCGAGGTGCGGCTCAACAAGAAGGGGCCGGGCAAGGTGACCGCGGGCGACATCGAGGCGCCTGCCGACCTCGAGATCCTCAACCCCGACCTGCAGATCGCGACCCTGTCCGAGAAGGGCAGGCTCGAGCTGATCATGACCATCGGGCGGGGGCGCGGCTACGTGCCGGGCGAGATGAACCGCGGCCCGGAGCACACGATCGGCGTCATCCCGATCGACTCGATCTTCTCGCCGGTGCGGCGCGTCTCGTACGACGTCGAGGCTGCCCGCGTCGGCCAGCGCACCGATTACGACAAGCTGAACCTCGACGTCACGACCGACGGCTCGATCGACCCGCGCGAGGCCATCGCGCAGGGTGCGGAGATCCTCATCCGGCAGCTCGCGATCTTCACGGACATCGAGAAGATCGAGGGCTTCGGCGAGGCGGCCGCGGCGGAGGTGCCGACCGAGGCGCCGCTCGCGCACGGGATGGAGAACTTCCCGATCGAGGAGCTCGAGCTCGGCGTCCGCTCGTACAACTGCCTCAAGCGCGTCGGCATCGAGACGATCGGCGACCTCGTCGTGAAGAGCGAGAACGAGCTGGCCGCGATCCCGAACTTCGGCAAGAAGTCGATCGAAGAGGTCAAGGAGACGCTGGCCACGCACGGCCTCAATCTCCGCGGCGACGAATAAGCATGCGGCACCACCGCAAGGGGAAGAAGCTCGGCCGCGACTCGGCGCACCGCAAAGCGCTCTACTCGAACCTCGCGGGCGCGCTGATCGAGCACGGGCGCATCAAGACGACGCTCGCCAAGGCGAAGGCGGTGAGGCCGATCGCCGAGCAGATGATCACGCTCGGCCGGCGCGGCGACCTGGCGGCGCGGCGACAGGCGCTCGCCTATCTGCGCTCGAACGACGTCGTCACGATGCTCTTCTCGGACGTCGCGCCGCGCTTCACGGACAGGCCGGGTGGCTACTCGCGAATTGTCAGGCTCGGCCCCCGCTGGGGCGACTCGGCCGAGATGGTGTATCTCGAGCTCGTCGACTACGTGCCGCCTGCTCCGAGAGCCCGCGTGCCGCGCGAGCGGGCTCCGGAGGAGCTCGAAGAAGAGCCCACCGCCGCGCCGGGCGTCACCACCTAGAGGCGAGACTCGAGCAAGACGAAGGCGGGGCTCGGGATGTCATCCCGGTTCGCCTCGACCCAGACCTCGGCCGCCGGCAGCTCTTCGCGGAGCCGGCTGCCGAGCTCGTTTGCGCGTTCCTCGGTGACAACGTCCACGGTCACGTAGCGCCAGCGGCGGTGCACGGGAAGCCCTTCCCCGCTTAGGCGCTCCTCGAGCTCGGCGGCTTCGCTGCGCCCGGGAAGTGCGACCTTCACCAGCCAGTCGAAGGAGCCCTCCTGCTCGGCTTCTTGCCACTCGGCCTCCTCTTTGCGGCTGGCTTCCTCTTGCTCCTCCTCCGGTGTGCGCGGAAGTGGAATCGACGCGTCCTTCCAGGCCTCCTCCACGGGATGCCACCGCATGATCCTGACTTCAGCGGTCAGGTCGTCCGCGGCGGCGAGCTCGCGGGCCACGCGCTCGGCCTCTCGAGCTTCGCGCTCGCTGCCCGTGTAGATGAACACCCGTGGGCCGTCGCGGGTGACGACCGCTCTCCGCCCGAGCCGCTCGCGCGCCTCGTCGTCGAGATCTTGACCGCGCAGCCGCTCGCCGAGGCCGTAGCCGTGCTCCTCGTCGTCGAGATCGATCTCGACGCGCCACTCGTCCTCGTACACGGGACGGGATGATACGCGCCGTGCGTCTCCGCTTAACGCTCGAATACGACGGGACGAGATTCCGCGGCTGGGCGATGCAGCCCAACCTGCGCACGGTCGAGGGCGTCTTGCGCGGAGCGCTGGGCTGGGTGTACAGCTCGTACGAAAACCTCACGGTTGCAGGAAGAACAGATACGGGTGTGCATGCTCTGGGGCAGGTTCTGAGCATCGACGTCGAGGGCGGCATCCCCGTCGAGCGCGCTCCCGAGGCGTTGAACACGGCGTTGCCCGACGACGTGTCCGTAATCGCGGCCGAGGAGGCGGCGCCGGACTTTCATGCTCGGCACTCGGCCAGCGCGCGCAGCTACCGCTACCGGATCTGGCGGCGGCGAACTCCGTCGCCTTTCGAGCTCCGGCGGAGCTACTGGTACCCCCGGCCCCTCGACCACGAGGCGCTCGCGGACTGCGCCGATCTCCTCGTCGGCAAGCACGATTTCCGCGCGTTCACGCCGACCGAGACGCAGCACGGCACCTTTGCGCGGGAGGTGCGCGAGGCCGCGTGGTTCGAGCGCGGTGACGTCCTCGAGCTCGAGATCACGGCGAACGGCTTCCTCCGTCACATGGTGCGCACCCTCGTCGGGACGATGCTCGAGCAGTCACCGGAGGCTCTCGCACGCCTCCTCGAAGGCGCCCCGCGCGAGGAAGCCGGCACCACAGCCCCTCCGTGGGGCCTGTACCTGGAACGAGTCGAGTACTGAACCGTGACAACTCCGATCGGGGTCAGACCCCGACGAGAGTTGTGACACCTTTCAGCGGGTCAGACCCCGGGGGCGTCTAGAAGCGGTAAGAGCGCTGTCGGCTCATGAAGAAGCCGTGGCCGCTGCGGTTGCGGCAGCGCAGCCCCGTGGTCTTCGACCTGCAGGTGAAGGGGCCCCGCTGCCAGGTCGATCCGTAGCGAAGAATGCGCGAACGCGGGTCGATTGCCGTGTCTCCGTGACAGGTGATCGTCGCGCGCCCGGTCGCGCCCAGCCCGTAGCTGTCTCCCCAGTCGACATCGCAGTTGCCGGGCCGCGGCGGACGCGGGCGGAGGCCGCTCCGGATGTCGCAACGGAGGCTCGACGGCGAGCTCGAGTACGCGCAGCCGATGTTGTGCGACGGAGTCTGGAAGAAGACGACCGACGCCTCCGCGGATGCCGGGAAGAAGAGGACGAGCAGCACGGCGAGCCGGGTCACGGCCCGACGCTAGCATCACTTTGATGGCGACCAAAACCCTTGAGGCGCGTGTTGAGGCGCTGAGGAAGCAGCTCGAGTACCACCTCTACCGCTACCACGTGCTCGACGAGCCCGAGATCTCGGACGCCGAGTACGACCGGCTCTACGACGAGCTGCGCTCGATCGAGGACGAGCATCCCGAGCTTGCGACCGCTGACTCGCCGACCCGCCGCGTTGGCGCCGAGCCCGCCAAGGGCTTCCAGAAGGTCGAGCACTTGTCGCCGATGGGTTCGCTCGACAAAGTCACGACGGACGAGGCCCTGGAGAAGTGGGCCGAGGATGTCCGCAAGCGGCTCGGCACCGACGAGCCCGTCGCGTACGTCACGGAGCCGAAGATCGACGGGTCGGCCGTCTCGCTCGTGTACGAGAACGGGGTCTTCGTCCGCGGCGCTACGCGCGGCGACGGGCTCCGCGGCGAGGACGTGACGCAGAACCTGCGCACGATCTCGGCGATCCTTCCCCGGATGCAGATCCCGGACGGCGAGCCGCCTCCGCCGGTGCTCGAGGTGCGGGGCGAGATCTACATGCCGCTCTCCGGGTTCCTGAAGTTCACCGAGCGACAGGCTGCCGAAGGCAAGCGGGCCGCTCCGAACCCCCGCAACGCGGCCGCGGGCTCGCTCCGCCAGCTGAACTCGGCGATCACCGCCGCGCGGCCGCTCTCGATTTGGGTTCACGGCATGGGCCACCACGAGGGACTCCCGACCGAAAGCCACTGGGAAGCGCTCCAATGGCTCCGCGCGCGTGGCTTCCGGACGAGCCCGCTCGCCGAGCGGCACGAGTCGATCGACTCGGTGGCCGACGTCTGCCGGGTCTGGGAGACGAAGCGGCTCGAGCTCGACTATGAGATCGACGGGATCGTGGTCAAGGTCGACTCGTTCGACCAGCAGGAGCGACTGAGCGCGCTCCATGGCCGGCCGCGCTGGGCGCGCGCGTACAAGTGGGCGCCGATGACCGCGCAGACGAAGCTGAACAAGATCCACATCCGGGTCGGCCGTACGGGCGCCCTCAATCCGTGGGCCGCGCTCGAGCCCATCGAGGTCGGCGGCGTCACCGTCTCGACCGCGACGCTGCACAACGAGGAGGACATCAACCGCAAGGACATCCGCGAGGGCGACAACGTGATCGTCCAGCGCGCCGGCGACGTGATCCCGCAGGTGGTCGGCCCAGTGCTCCCGCACAAGCGGGGTACGAAGCCGTTTCGGATGCCCGAGAAATGCCCTCTGTGCGGGACAAAGATCGTCAAGCCCGAGGGCGAGGCGATGCACCGCTGTCCGAATCCCAAGTGCGAGTCGCGCGGGCTCGAGACGCTCATCCACTGGGTGCAGGCGGCGATGGACATCGAAGGCGTCGGCGAGCAGCTCGTCCGCCGGCTCTGGCGCGAGGGGATCGTGACCTCGATGCCGGACCTCTACAGGCTGACGGCAGAGCAACTGATGGAGCTCGACGGCTACGGCGAGATCTCGGCCGGCAAAGCGGTCGCGGCAATCGAGCAGTCCAAGGAGCGGCCGTTCCACCGCGTCCTCTTCGGGCTCAACATCCCGCAAGTCGGGTGGGTGACCGCGCGCAACCTCGCCGCGCATTTCGGCTCGATCGACCGGCTGGCGGACGCGACCCAGGAGGACATCCAGGAGGTCGAGGGCATCGGGCCCGATCGCGCCGAGGCGATCGCCGAATGGTTCTCCGACGAGGAGAACCGAGGGCTCGTGACCGAGCTGCGGGCGCTCGGGCTCCAATTCGAAACGGGCGACGAGCTGAAACCGGTCGAGGGCCCGCTTTCCGGACAGACCTACGTGATCACCGGCACGCTGGAGTCCTTCTCACGTGATGAGGCCGCGTCCGCACTCCAGGCGAAGGGGGCGAAGGTCTCGAACTCGGTCTCGAAGAAGACCGCGGGGCTGATCGTCGGCGAGGAGCCTGGCTCGAAGCTGCAGAAGGCACAGCGCGCCGGCGTGCCGATCCTCGACGAGCAGGCCCTGATCGCTTTACTCCGTCGCTAGGACGGCCGCGAAGCGGTCCTGCGCTCGGCGCGCCCAGAAGGCCGAGACCGGCGAGCCGTTCTGGATGACCGAGAAGGCGAAGCGCCGCTTCACGTAGCCGGAGAGCGCCGAGGCTTCGTTCAGCGTGCCCGTCTTCGCCCGCACGCGCCCCGCCGCGGCCGAGCCTCGCATGCGGCGCTCGAGCGTCCCGCTGCGGCCGGCCAGGGGCAGCGAGGCCAGCAGGATTTCCCGCAGATCCTCGTCGAGCCAGCTCGCGCGCAGCATTTCGACGAGCGTGGATGTCGTCAGGCGGTCGAGGCGCGAGAGCCCCGAGCCGTCGACGATGCGCACGCCCGCGAGCGGAATGCTCTGCTCCTGGAGGAGATGCCGGACAACGGCTGCACCCGCCACAGTCGTGCCCTGCAGCGAAAGCGCGGCGCCGAGCTGCTTCAGGAGGATTTCCGCGGTGAAGTTGTCGCTCTCGTGATCCATGAAGCGAAGGATCTGCTCGAGCGGGACGGACTCGATCGACGCCAGCGGGAGGGCTGCCGCGTCAGCCTGCCCGATCCTCGCGCGTCCGGCGACCGAGACCCCGACCCGCAGGAGGGCCGCGCGGAAGGACATTGCCGCCCCCAGGGCCGGGTATCGCGTCACGTAGCCGTGGAAGCGGGCGCGGTCGACGGTCAGCGCCGAGAGCGGCGGCGACTCGTTGATGAAGAACCACGACTTCCAACCGGGAGCCATGCGCCGTTGGTCGAAGAAGGACTCGTCCCCGACGACGTTGCCGGTCACACGGCGGATCCCCTGCGCGTGGAGCTGCGACGCCAGCTGCAGCAGGTCGAGCGTCGAGAGCGTTGGATCTCCGTAGCCCTTGAGGACGATGTCGCCGCGCCAGACGGTGCCTTCGAGCTCGCCCTCGCCGAGGACGTCGGTCGCGAAGCGGTAGCTCGGGCCCAGCGCGAGCAGGCAGGCGTAGGTGACCGTGAGCTTCTCGTTCGACGCGGGGATCAGCGGGAGGCTGAGGTTCTGGGAGTAGAGCTGCTTGCCCGTAACGAGATCGACGGCGACGGCCGCAGAGCGCGACTTTGCGACGTGCGGGACCGCGAGCGCGCGGGCGAGGCGTCGCGCGAGCGGCGTCTGTCCGGCCGCGGCGGCGGGCTGCGGCGCGAGAAACGCCACAGCGACGAGGACGGCGAGGACGCGGCGCACCGGCACATTCTCAAGAGACGACCCGGACAGCGCAAGCATGGCTAGGTCTAGGGGGTTACAAAGATGGGCCGAGCGGCCCATAGTGTCCGGCCGGCCGGCGGCGGATAATCGACGCTGAACCGTGCCCGATGATCTCGACCTCCTGCTGGAGCGCATCCGTGCTCTCCTAGATGCCGATGCCGAAGGCGCCGGCCTCCCGCGCGCAGAGGCCGAGCCGACCCTGACGGAGGGCTACGCGCGTGCGCTCGAGCTCGACGCCGAGTGCCTGCGCCTCGAGCATCGAATCGATCGCCTCACACGGGAGCTCGCAGACGGCCGCGAGGTGCCCGCCGGGAAGCTCTCCGGCCTGCTGCGCCGACTGAACGACACGGAGTTACGAAGCACGGAGCTCCGCGCGCTGCTCGTTCCGCTGCGCCGCCTCGTCGCGTACGCCGCGGCGTAGCGGCTAGACGATCCCGCTGCGCACCGCGTACACGGCGGCCTGGATGCGGTTCTCGATCTGCAGCTTCATGAGGATGTTCGAGATGTGGTTCTTGACCGTCTTCGGGCTGATGTGGAGGGCCTCGGCGATCTGCGAGTTGTCCTTTCCGTTGGCGATCAGCCTCAGTACCTCGAGCTCGCGGTCGGAGAGCTCGGCGCGGATCGTCTCGGCGCCCTGGTCGAGCGTCACGGCTCGCATGCGCTGGAGCACCTTGGCGGCGATCGGCGGCGAGATGAGTGACTCGCCGATGGCCGCCGCTCTGATGCCGCGGATGAGCTCCTGAATCGAGGAATCCTTGACCAGGTAGCCGCAGGCGCCGGCGACGATCGCGTCCATCACATCCTCGTCCTGATCGGAGATCGTCAGCACGACGACTCGCGTCAGTGGGGCGAAAGAGGTGATCTCGCGCGTCGCCTCGACGCCGCTCATGCCCGGCATGTTCAGGTCCATGACGACTACGTCGGGAGCGACCTCGCGCACGAAGCGGATCGCGTCGTTCCCGTTCGCGGCCTCGGCGACGATCTGAACCCCTTGTTCCTCGAGCAGGTTGCGCAGGCCCGTTCGGAAGAGGTCGTGGTCGTCAACGAGCAGGACGCGAAGCCCGTTGCTCTCGGGGTTGGCCTTCTTGGTCACTCTCGTCCGATCTTAGTGGAGCGTGATCGTGACGGCTCGCGTTCCCCAGGCGAGCGCTTCCGCGCGCGTCGGGAACCAGAGGTCGATGCGAGGTCCCGCGACTGATCCGCCGGTATCGGCCGCGACCCCTTCGCCGTACCCGGGGATTGACATCCGCGTGCCGAGCGGGATCACGCCCGGATCGACCGCGACGATTCCGTAGGCCACGGACACACCGGTCGCCGTGTGGCCCGTGAGCGAGTAGCCGGTCGCCGTCACGCTCATGATCCGTCTGCCGCCGGCCGGCGCTGTGAGCGGAAGTGCTGTGCTCCGGCTCTGAACGGCTGCCAGGGCACGCGATTCGAGCGACGAGATCGCCGCCGAGTTGGAGCTCCGGCGTGTGGCGATCGAGGCGAGCATTGCGGCGTGCTCACGTTGCGCCGCCTCGAGTGCTGCGATGCTGGCCGCAGTCGCGTCTTCAGTCTGCCGGGCCTGCGACTCGCGGGCTGCAAGCCGGCGCGTCGCGCCGATTAGCCTCTGCCGCGCGGCCTGCGCCTCGTCGATCACCTGGCGATCCTGGCCGGCGATCCGGTGCAGGCTCTCGAGACCGCTGATCGCTTCGTCGATTGACTTCGCTCCGACGAGGACCGTCATCGGGTCCGTGTCACCCTGCTCGTAGAGGACGCGCAGGCGATCGGCCAATCGTTGCTGCGAGACGACTAGCGTCCGGCGCGCGCTCCGCAGATTCTCCTCCGCCTCGGCGCGCTGGGCTGCGATCAGGCTCGTTCGCGCCCGCAAGCCGACGAGCGCGGCCTGCGTCTGCTCGAGCCTCGTGTCAAGCGAGACGGAGCTGAGCCACGCCGCTCTCGCCTGCGTCTCCAGGGATCCGTTCTGCGCTCGCAATTCTTGGGCGCGCTGCCGCAATCTGGACGGCGAGTCCGCACCGCTTGCAGCCGGAAGCTGGGAAGCGGCGAGAACGACAACGCAGACAGCAGCGAGCCCAGCCCGAAGGGCGGTACCTGGCGCTCCCACGGCGCGGGACCGTACCACAGCGCCACCGAGGGTTTGTGCGCCCTCGCACGCACTCTCCCGGCGGACCGGTGCTTTCGGGCGCTCAGCGGTTTGCGGTCATCCGCCCTGGCTGTTAGCGTCCCCTGCTCGTGTCGTACCGGCCCCCCTCCGGTGCGCCCGTCGTGGCCCGGAAACAGGCATCGCCCAGTGTGGTCAAGCGACAGGCGCTCACGTGGTCGCTCTTCCTCGCGGTGGCTCTCCTGGCCTCCCCGCCGGTGTTGGCGACCCCGGGCTCGGTGTCGGCCAAGCGGGCGGAGGCCCGGGACGTCCTGGCGCAGATCCAGGGGCTGGACGGGAATCTCGAGCGGGCCGTCGACGCCTACAACCTCGCCAATCAGAAGCTCGGCCAGATCGAGCGTGATCAGCGTGAGAACAAGCTCGAGCTGCGCCTGGCCCGGACGAACCTTCGCCACGCGCAGGCGGATCTCTCAGAGCGCCTGGTGGCGATGTACACGTCAAGTGGCGAGAACACAAGCCTCGAGGTGCTGCTCGGGGCGAAGTCGATCGACGACCTGATCGCCCGCCTCGACACCGTCAACCGGGTCTCGGATCAGAGCACCGAGGTGGTGAAGGAGGTCGAGGTCTTCCAGGCGGCTGTGCGTGAGCGCCGAGAACGTCTGCAGAAGGCGCACGTGGAGCAGGCAAGGCTCGTCGCCGAGCGCCAGGCGCAGAAAGCCTCGATCGAGGGGCAGCTTTCCCAGCGGCGGCAGCTGCTGTCGTCGATCAAGAGCCAGATCGGCCAGATCCAGGCGGCCGAGCGAGCCCAGCAGGCGCGACTCGCGGCAGAGGCTCGCGCCCGGCTTTCCACGAATGGAGCCGAGGTGCTGAACTCGAGCGCCGGCGCGGTCGCGTCAGCCCCGGCGGAGCCCACTTACGCGCCGCCTCCCGGCCGCTACGGCGGAGTCGTCGGGATCGCGATGCAGTACCTCGGGACTCCGTACGTCTGGGGAGGCGCAAGCCCCTCCGGCTTCGACTGCTCCGGTTTCGTGATGTATGTCTTCGCCCAGGTCGGCGTCTCGCTGCCGCACAACGCAGCGGCCCAGTACGGGTACGGAATGCCCGTGTCGCGCGACCAGCTCCAGCCCGGCGACCTCGTGTTCTTCAACGGCCTCGGGCATGACGGGATCTACATCGGAGGCGGGCAGTTCATCCACTCGCCGCACACGGGCGACGTGGTCAAGATCTCGAGCATCTCCGGCTGGTACTCGTCCACGTGGGTTGGCGCCCGCCGCCTATAGAGTTTCCACGATGACCAAGCGCATGCCGATCATCTGCCCGCTCTGCGGGACGAAGCGCCCGAAGTAGCCCAGTCTCGCCACCGAGTGGCCCACGCCGAAACGAGCCTGAATCGTCTTGCGGCGAGCGCGACCACACACTGCCTGACCGGTTGCGCGATCGGGGAAATCCTCGGCCTCGTCATCGGAACAGCCTTCGGCTGGAGCAACTTCGCGACGATTGTCGCCGCCATCGTGCTCGCGTTCTTCTTCGGTTACTCGTTCACGGCCGTGCCGCTCCTGCGCTCGGGGCTTGCCCTTGCAGCCGTGCTCCCGATCGCCTTCGCCGCCGACACGATTTCGATCACGATCATGGAGATCGTGGACAACGCGATCGTGATCGTGATCCCGGGAGCGATGGACGCCGGGCTGGCCGATGCTCTGTTCTGGGGAAGCCTCGCGTTCGCCCTTGCCGTCGCGTGGGTTGCGGCGTTCCCGGCCAACCGTTGGCTGATCTCACGGGGGCGCGGTCATGCCGTAGTTCACGAGCACCACGGGCACTGAGAGGCTTCTGCGATCGCCGGCGAGCCGGCCAATCGCTATTCGACCGGGGGAATCACGCCCGGGACCGCGCCGATCGCCGAGAGCAGGCCGACCGCGGTCAGTGCGAGAGTCGCCGCTCCGACGAGCCAGGCGAACATCCTCAGGAATTGGCGCCGAGGAACGCCGAACAGCGCGAGCGAGAAAGCCAGAGCGACGATCCCGATCTCGAAGCCGGTCGAGATGCCGTCCGCAACCCCCACAGGTTCGGGCTCACGCGGATCGGGCCCGACGAGCGTGCCCTCCGTCCGGGTCACGATCCAGAGCGCGACGATCGCAGCGTTGCCGAACACGCCCATCCAAAACAGTGGCCGGGACGGCCATGTGACGACGAGCAGCGACCAGCCGAGCTGGGCGACGCCGCTGGCGACGAAGAAGGCGCCGAAACCCCACCATTCCTCGAAGTGCGACTGGATGACCGCGAAATGAATCGCCGCCGCCCCTGCAGAAAGAAGTGCGGCGGTGAGGACGACGAGATGGGCTCGAGTTGTCGTGCCCTGCAGCGCGACGACCACTACGCCAAGCGTGAGCACGCCGACAGCGACGGCTGCTGCAACTTGAGCCCAGGTCGGACGTAGCTCGGTGCCGAGGCTCGTACCGAGGAGCGTCGCCAATCCCCCGGCGAGGGCCGCAAGGACCGCCGCGCGTGCCGGTTGTGCCTCTGCCGGTCGCTGCGTGAGCTCCGCGGCCCGCCACGTGCGGTCCCACCCTGTGCTCGCGGTCCCAACCCGCATCCGACTATGACTTACGCACTCGTGGCGGTTTTGGATTGCTCCCGAGGAAGCCAGCCTCATCTGCGAAGAGCAATTCGCCGGCGAGATCGACGCGCTCTACCGTCGCGCGGAATGATCACGGACCGGCGCAGCTGCGCGAAATGTGCGAGGTCGGCGTTGACGCTGCCATGCGCTCCTCATGCTGTCTACGCTGACCGTACCGGGTCAGGCCACGCGGCTTGTAGACCGCCAGCGTCGTGGCAACGAGCAAGAGCAGCAGGGCGGCACCGGCGTGGAGCACGGGGGACGGGTCACTCAGCCCGCTGAGATCCGGTGACGATTCTGCCGCTACGCCCGCCAGTGAGCTGAGCGTCTGCATGTACAGCAGCAGGAGGATGGTGGCGACGACGTTGATCAGGAGCTTCACAAGGACCCAGTAGTGCCGGAACAAGCCCCACTTTGTACCGAGTGACTGGACAACGCCCGTTAGCAGCGAGGCGAGGCTGAAGGGCACGAGGACAAACCAGCCGGTCGCCTCCATCGCGCGATACGTGGCACGCACTGTCTGGGCATCCTGGCTGGTCAGACCGGCGACGGAGAGCGCCAGGAAGCCGGCGACCGCGCCGAGCCAGCCGACCGAGGCCGTGACATGCGCCGTGAGCAGGGCCTTGCGGACGCGAGGTGCCGAGGTCGTCACGACATGTGGCGACCGGGCCCGTGGTTACCGCCGATGAGGAGGACGACAACCAGCAGGACGAGGATAAGAGCGATGATCCCGAGCACCTTCACCCAGCGAGGTGCGCCGGTCGTCGATGCGCGGCCGTTCTCCGTACCGGTGTCGTCGCTGGAGCGGGGGTAGCGGGGCGGGCCGGCCATTTGGCAGCTCCTCTTCAGCGGGTTGCCGTGTCGTGGGAGGCTCAGTTTACGAGACACTACGTCGATGTCAAGTCGTTATGTTTGGACATCGACGGCGCGTATACTGCGACCGTGCCGAAGCTGTGGAGGGAGACGATCGAGGCGCATCGCCGCGAGGTGCGCGCGGCGACGCTTGACACCACTGCGGCGCTGGTGGCTGAGCACGGGCTACGGTCGGTGACGATGTCGCAAATCGCCGAGCGGACCGGGATCGGTCGTGCGACGCTTTACAAGTACTTCGCAGACGTGGAAGAGATCCTGGTCGCATGGCACGAACGTCAGATCACCAGCCATCTCGAATCTCTCGCCGAAGTCCGGGACCAACCCGGCGACCCGGGCGATCGGCTCGAGGCTGTACTCGAGTCCTACGCGAGCATTTCCCATGAGCACCACGGCAGCGAGCTCGCGGCACTCCTACACCGAGGTGAGCATGTCGCCCAGGCGCAGCAGCGGCTGAGCGATTTCATCCGAGACCTGTTGATCGAGGGCGTCGAAGCCGGCGATCTCCGGGACGATGTTCCACCTGACGAGCTCGCGAGTTACTGCCTCCACGCGCTCACAGCATCCAACAGCCTGCCGTCCAGGGGCGCGGTCCGGCGGCTCGTCGCGGTCATTCTGACCGGATTGCACCCCCGCACCTGACCCGAGCTCAGGCCCGATACAAAGCCTCGATCTCGTCGGCGAAGTGCTCTTCGCAGATGCGGCGCTTGAGCTTCAGCGTCGGCGTGATCTCGTTCTCGTCGGCTGAGAAGTCGCGCGGCAGGATCACGTACCGGCGCACCTGCTCGAAATGAGCGAGCTCGGCGTTGACGTGGGCGACCGCCTCATCGATCAGAGTGTGCACGTCTTCGCGCTGCGAGAGGTCCCCGTCCGGACCGCGCTCCGCCGCCCACTTGCTCACTTCGTCCTCGTCGAGCGTGATCAGCGCGATCAGGAACGGCCGCCGGTCGCCGACGACGAGCGCCTGCGAGATCCACCGCGCGCCCTTGAGGCTGTTCTCGATGTTCTGCGGCGCGACGTTCTTGCCGCCTGCCGTGACGATGATGTCCTTCTTCCGGTCCGTCACTCGGAGGAAGCCGTCCGAGTCGATCTCACCCACGTCGCCGGTGTGCAGCCAGCCGTCGTCCGAGAGGACTGCCCGGGTCGCCTCCTCGTCCTCGTAGTAGCCGGCGAACACGGTGCGGCCATTGACGAGGATCTCGCCGTCTTCGGCCGTCCTGACCTCGATGCCGGGAAGCGCGGGGCCGACTGTTCCGAACTTGAACCGATCCGGCCGGTTCACGTTCGAAGCGGTCGTGCACTCCGTCTGGCCGTAGCCTTCGAGGACGAGGAGGTCGAGGGCGTGAAAGAACTCGGCGATCTCCTTCGCCAGAGGAGCCCCGCCGGAGATCGCGGCGCGTAAACGTCCGCCGAGGCGCTGCTTGACCTTGGAGTAGACGAGCCGGTCGGCGAGCCGCCTCTGGACGGACAGTACGAGCGGCAGCGGCCGTCCTTGCTGCTGCAGCGCGCTCGACCGGCGGCCGACGGCCAGAGCCCAGTCGATCAGGCGTCGCTTGGCGCCGGTCGCCTCCGCGAAATTGGCCGAAACGGTGGTATGCATCTTCTCGAGCACCCGGGGGACGGTCGGCAGGACCGTCGGGCGCACCCGCGGCATGATCTCTGCGATCCGGCGCGGGTCGGGGCAGAAGGCGATCGTGAACCCGAGATGAGCCCCGAGCAGTTGCATCAGTCGACCGAAGTTGTGCGCGAGCGGAAGGTAGAGAAGCATCACGTCGGTCGGGAGGAAGAAGTTCTCGATCCGGTCGATCGTCGTGACCATCTCCGAGTAATTGCGGTTGAGGATCATGCAGCCCTTCGGAGGCCCCGTCGTGCCCGACGTGTAGATGAACGTGAAGAGGTCGTCCTCGCCGATCTGGGCCCGGGCACGGTCGAGCGCATCGGGGTCGCGCGCGGCGTGATCGCGGCCAAGGGCGCGAAGGTCGTCGAGCGCTTCGGGCGTGTAGACGTGCTCGGGGCGAGCCTGCTCGATCCGCGCAAAGTCCGCCTCGTTCTCGACGAGGCAGCCGACGGCCTTCGAGTGCTCGAGGATGTAGCAGCACTCCGCCGAGGTGACGGAGGGGTAGATCGGCGCGGCGACGGCGCCGACTTGTGCGAGCGCGAAGTCGAGCAGAGACCACTCGAGCCGGGTGCGCGCGAGCATGCCGAAGGCGTCGCCCTTGCCGATGCCGAGGGCGAGGAGGCCGTGTGCGAGCTCGTCCACCGCCAGCGCGGCCTCGGGCCATGAGACCTCGCGCCACCCGTCGTCCTCCTCGACCAGATAGGCGGGCGCGGCTCTTTCCTCCGCGAGGGCGTTTTGCCACAGCGACGAGATCGTCCTCATTTGCGGAGACTTTACGGGAGGAAAACGGCGGTCCAAGTACAATTGGATCTCTCCATGCGGACGATCTGGAACGGCTCGATCAGCTTTGGCCTGGTCAACATCCCGGTCGGTCTCGCCCTGGCGACGAAGCCGGCGGCGCGGCAGTCGGACGTCTCGTTTCGCACGCTCCACCGTGAGTGCCTGACTCCGATCAAGCAGAAGCGCTGGTGCCCGGTGCACGAGCGCGAAGTCGAGCGCGACGAGCTCGTCAAGGGCTGGGAGGTCGCGAAGGGAGAGTTCGTGGTCGTCGAGGAGGCCGATCTCGAGGCGATCATGCAACTCGACGACTCGAAGGCGATCGAGATCACGCGCTTCGTCGATGCCGCTGAGGTCGATCCCGTCTACTTCGACCGCACGTACTACCTCGCCCCCGCGAAGGAGCCGGCCGCGCAGCGTCCGTACGTGCTGCTCCTGCGCGCCATGCAGGAGACGGACAAGGCTGCGCTCGGCCGCTTCGTGCGCCAGGGCGCAGAGCACCTGTGTCTGATTCGGCCCAAGGGCGACGCGCTCGCGCTCGAGACGATGTTCCTCGCCGAGGACGTCAACTCACAGGCAGAGATCGAGGAGGCTGTGGGCGAGAGCAAGGTCAAGGAGCCGGAGCTCAATCTGGCGCGGCAGGTGATCGACAGCCTCGTGGGCGAGTTCGAGCCGCAGGAGCTGACGAGCGAGTACCGGCAGAACCTGCGTACGATGCTCGAGGCAAAGCTCGCGGGGCAGGAGGTAGCGCGACCGGAGCCGGTTCCCGAGACGCCCGTCCTCGATCTCATGGAGGCGCTCAAGCGCAGCGTCGAGGAGGTCAAGGACGCGGAGCCGGCGCGGAAGGCGAAAGCCGCCCCGAAGGGCGGCTCTCGAAAGCGCGTAGCGGCTCGAAAATCCTAGCTACTTATTACGAAGCCAGAGCTTCCGGGCGGCGCGTGCCCAGCGCCTGCAGCTGAGCCTGAAAGAGCGTCTTGTCGATCTTGCCCTGATAGATCGGCACACCTTCCTGCATGCAGACGCGGATCACGTCTTGCCGATCGATGTTGAGCTCCTTCGACAGCTCCTCAGGCGTCAGGTGGTTCGGCATGCCGCTTCCTCCTTGTTGCGGTCTCGGTTCTATTCGGACACGAAAAAACCCGACGGCTCGCGGGCACGATCGGGCTCGGTGTTCGGCGCATATGTCACGCGGGACTCAGGCATCCCGCGCTTCGAGAACAATCATCAGTGGGAATTTTAATGAGGTCCGAGGACGTCCGCAACGGTCTGCCGTCCTTCGAGGAGCACTTCGCCGATCTGAAGGACGTTCGGCTGCGCTTTTACGTCGGGGGCGAAGGTGCGCCGCTCGTCCTCGTGCACGGGCTGGGAGGCGCGGCTTCCAACTGGGTCGGGGTCGCGCCGCACCTCGCGCAGCGGTTTCGAGTGCTCGTGCCCGACCTGCCCGGGCACGCCGGGTCGTCGCCGCTGCCCGCCGCGGCGACGCTCGATCCCTATGCCGAGCGCGTCCATGAGCTTGCCGAGCAGGAGGAGATGCTCCCTGCCGCGCTCGTCGGCCATTCGTTTGGCGGGCTCGTCGCTCTCCGCTTCGCGCTGCGCCGGCCACAGGACGTGCGCGCGCTTGTGTTGGTCGGCTCGGCTGGGATCTCGACTGGCACGCGCCGGGCCGAGCGGCTGCTGACGATCGCTGCATTTCTCCGGCCGAGTCGTCTTTATTCGCGCCACAGGGAGCGCGTCGCCCATAGCAAGGTGCTGCGCTACCTCGTCTTCGGTTACTGGGGAGCATCAGACCCGGGGGCGCTGATGCCGGAGGCGGTCGAGGGCTTCCTCGCCGGCCCGCGGCTGCATACGGACTCGGCGATTGCGGCGCGAGTCCTCGTCAAGGACGACCCGAGAGTGGAGCTCGACCTCGTTCGCTGCTCGACGCTCGTGCTCTGGGGCGCACGTGATCACCAGGTGCCCGTCGACGATGCCTTCGAGTACGCGCGGCGCCTGCGCGCGGAGCTACGAGTCGTGTCGGACTGCGGCCATCTCCTGATCGGTGAGCGGCCCGAAGTGTGCGTGGAGGCGATCTCGGACTTTCTAGACCGGGTTGGGTAGGTCGATGAACTCCCACTCGACGCCGAACCGATCGGCGACCTTCTTCGCCAAAGCCTGAATCCCGATTCGCTCCGTCGCATAGTGGCCGCCCGCCACGAAGTGGATGCCAAGCTCACGCGCAATCTGCAGGCTCGGCTCCTCAGGCTCACCGGTGAGAAAGAGGTCGTAGCCCTCGCGGGCGGCGTCTGCGAGGTGACGCCCGGCCCCGCCTGTCACGACCGCCGCACGCTCGATCCGTTCCGGCCCGTGGGCAAAGACGAGTGGCTCGGTGCCGAGCGTCGCACGCACGCGCGCGGTGAACTCGTCCACGCTCGCGGGCTCGGCCAGCGCCCCTCCGAAGCCGATCTCTGCAAAGCGATCCGTCGGATCGAGGCCCAGCCGGCGTGCGAGCAGCGCGTTGTTTCCCACCTCCGCATGCGCGTCGAGAGCGAGGTGATAAGCGGCGAGCGTGATCCCGGGATCGAGCAGAGCCTTCAGGCGCCGCGAAAACGCGTCGTCGATCACCCGCGGATCGCGATCCCAGAGCAGCCCGTGGTGCACGAGGAGCAGTTGCGTGCCTGCCGCCGCGGCCCGCTCGAAGAGCTCGAGGGATGCCGAGACGCCGCTGGCGATTCGCCGGACGTCGCGCACCCCGGCGACCTGCATCCCCATCGGGCCGTAGTCCGGATACGCGTCGAGCTCGAGCAGCTCGTCGGCGAAGGCGAGGATCTCGTCGCGGTCGGCCACCGCTCGAGTGTACGAGGCTTTGGCGGAGGCGCGGACGCGCAGTAGCATCCGGACGTGGCGCGACGCCCGCTCTGGGGAGATCGCCCGATTCCGGAGCTGATGATCGGGCTGATCGCGCTGTCGATCGCGGTCATCGTCGCCGGCATCGTGCTGGCGCATGCCTTCCGGGACGTCAAGAAGCGCCGTGACACGATCACGGTCACCGGGTCGGCCCGAGAGCCGATCACCGCCAACCAGGCGAGCTGGCGCCTGATGGTGCGGGCGCAGAAGAAGAGCCCGGCGGACGCATCACGCCTACTCCGGCGGGAAGTGCGGACGGTCCGGGCCTTCCTCCGCGACGGTGGCATCGCCGACGAGGACCTGACCTTGCCGCCGATCGCGATCGATCAGACCCAGCGGCGAATCGCACGCAAGCGCTTCGTGACCGAGTATTTGCTCACGCAGAGCTTCCGGATCACGACCGGAGACGTGCAGAAGCTCGAAGCCACAGCAGGGAATGTCAGCGACCTGTTGGAGCGGGGCGTAACCCTTACCGTCGGCCAGCTCTCGTACAGCTCGACGGAGCTGACCGAGGCGCGACTGAAGGCGCTGCAGGCCGCGACCGGAAACGCGAGCGAGCGCGCAAAGACGATCGTCGAGGGCGTCGGAGGTCATCTCGGAGGCGTCCGCAGCGCCTCGCTCGGCGTCTACCAGATCGTCCCGAGGAACTCGAACGAGATCAGCGACTACGGGATCAACGACACGTCGACCAAGGAGAAGGACGTCGTCGCTGTTGTCTCCGTCACCTTCGGCGTCGACTGACCTTCGCTAGGCGGGGGCTGCCTCGAAGGGGACGTCCGCGGCCGAACTCTCCTTTTCAGGAGGCGGCGACAGAAACTGGACCCTGTTCGCCACCACCTCGATCGCGCTTCGTCTGTTGCCTTCCGAGTCTTCCCACGAGCTGCTGCGCAGCCGGCCGTCGACCGCGACCAGCCTCCCTTTCGCGAGATAGCGGGCGCAGGTCTCGGCTTGCTTGTTCCAGGTCGAGATGCGGACGAAGTCCGCCTCGTCCTTGCCGGGCCGGTCGACGGCGAGCAGGAAGTTCGCGACCTGGCGGTCTTCCCCGATGTCCTTGAGCTCGACCTCGCTGGCGAGATTTCCGATCAGCGTGACAACGTTCACGCGTTCCTCCTCTGTTGACTGAGAAGGCAACGCTAGCGGAGGAAATGTGACGGCACGGTGTCGGATTCGTGCCTAGACTCATGGTGCGAGGTCCATGCAAGAGCAAGAGCGGGATAGGCGGCGGGCTTGGTGGCGGGCGCCTCCGTCGGACAAGTGGCTTTCGTGGGATATGGCAGTTGCAGTGGCGCTTGTCCTGCCGTTCGCCGTTATTCCCAGCTACCTAGATGCGCCTTGGTGGGTTGATTGGTCAGCGCCAGTAGCCTGGGCGGTCCTGCTTTTCGTTTGGGTCAAGATACGTTTCGCGATCGCCAAGCGCGTCGATGCTGAGCGACCGGGCTGAGGGAGGATGAAATCGGGGTGCCCAGATTTGAACTGGGGACCTCTCCGACCCGAACGGAGCGCGCTACCAGGCTGCGCCACACCCCGAGAACTCGTACAGGTTAGCGACGTCTGACGCGGAGTGGGCGCCGGCGGGCGGAGCCGGGCTTGGCCCGGCGGGAGCCCACGAGTCAGCGCGACTTCGAGGTCTGAAAGGAGGGGGCCAACGGGGGAACCATGGGTTCACCCGTTTTCACTCTCCGACCCGAACGGAGCGCGCTACCAGGCTGCGCCACACCCCGAGACGCACAAAGGTTAGCGGGTCGTAACCGGGGGTCGAGTCGTCGGGCGACGGCGCGAGGAGGGCTAACCTCCGTGCGCCGCAGTCGTCGCAAGCAGTACGTGAGGCTCGCCCCCGGTCTCGTGATTCTGACCGCCGTGCTGGCGCTGACCGGCTGCGGCGAGAGCAGCACCAACTACCCGGACCGGCCGAGCGCCGTGGGGCCGATCGGCAAAGGAGCGGCGGGCGTCTGGCTCTTCCGGCCAGCCGGCAAGCCGAAGGACCTCGTCGTCTACTTCCACGGCCAGGGCGGATTCAGGGAAGCCACACCCGTGAACCATCGGCCGTGGATCGATCACCTCGTCGCTCGGGGCAGCGTGGTCGTGTACCCGCGGTGGGAGTTGACC